>JAZOVB010000098.1:0-1197 GCA_045658425.1 Clostridia bacterium
GGTTTTCAAAAATTTTTAATCTGTTACAGCTATAGCAGATAATATTTATTTATCTCTATATTTTAAGTTCAAATAATCCATGTGTATTGCAATAATAATACATTTTTCCGCCACGCATTTGCGGAAAGCGTAGTTCTCCGCCTTGCTCCGGATAGAGCCTTATGTTGAGCACCCTGTCAAAGCGAACATAAGAAATAAAGGAAATATAATGTTCCTTCGTCATAGGATGCGAAAATGTGATATGAAAATCATCTTCCATCTTTTCAACATTTAATTTGTGTGCTTCATCAGCCTCTTTTGCCACGAGAGATGAAAGTTTTTCCCCACAGCACACAACTTCAGCATTTCCTGCACTTGTGAGTATATTCCCACACTTTTCGCAAACATAAAATTTTGTATTCTTCATATTTTAAGCCTCCGGTTTTATTTTGGTATTTCGCCTTCAATACCTCATTGCAAACCTTTATAATTTTGTCTGCAGCACCTTTTGCACCTGAAGAGTTTTTAAAGCTTTCTGCAATCTTCTTGGCATTTTCTTTATAGATGCTGTCACCTAATATTTTATTTATTGCACTCAAAACGGAATCTCCGTCCGATTTATCAATTTCTATACCTGCACCAAGCTGTGATACTCGCTCGGCAACACCTTTTTGCTCTGATGTTTGCGGTAAGCTAACAAGCGGAACTTCAAAATATAAACTTTCGCTGACACTGTTCATTCCGCAGTGTGACACAAACACATCTGCTTTTTCTAAAACGGCAATTTGGTCAACATGTGAATAAACCGATATGTTTTCAGGGAGCTTTCCAAAGTCCTCAATAGACACCAAGCTACCAATAGACATTATCACTTGATAATCTGTATTTGCTAAAGCAGATATACAAGATTTGTAAAAGGGCATCATATCATTATTAACTGTTCCCATAGAAATATAAATCAGTTTATCCCTCTTTTTTTCTATTTTCTCGGTTGCAGAACGAATGGAAGGTCCCACAAATGCGAACCTTTCCGAAAAAGTTTCTGAACAAGGTTGGAATTCAGGTGATGTATACACAATCGTATGGGTGTTATCATCACTACCAATAATATCAAGAATATTATTAACAGGATATCCCTTATCCTTTAGTCGTTTGACTTGCTTTGATGTTTTTGGCATTGCAAAAAGCATTTTAAACAAATCTTCGATGCCTTGTTTC
>JAZOVB010000099.1:0-3319 GCA_045658425.1 Clostridia bacterium
AGTTGAGATTCGAACCACCCTTGTTCGATTGAAATTATCGAGAGCCTTTGAAAGTAAGAAGATTTTGATTTTATGCGATTTCAGATAATAATAGGTATAACTGTATATTTTAATTAAGGGTGTACCGTTTTTGTGAGCGAAGAGTTTTTGTAAAGCTAGAATAAAAATATATGGTGCATTCTGCAAGTGTCGGGAGAGCCCTGAAATGGTGTCAGGAAAGTCAAGGGTTCGATTTTAAATGCCTAAACCACAAAAAACACTTCTTCGGAAGTGTTTTTTTAATGAAATAAATTCCTGAAAGAATTTATAAAATATGTTACGGCTTATGGTGGGATTTCACTTGATACGAAGTATCCGATTTCATAATCCGTACGCCAATAACGGGTGGCTGTTATAGAAAGATAAAAACGGTATCTGCCATACTGTTGTCATATAAGATTTCTTATAATATTGAATATTGCTATTCCAAGCACAAGCAATTGAACACAGTTGAATGCTTTTTCAACGGTTTTTTCACTGCATTTTTTGTTAAGTCCAGCACCGATAAATCCACCAAAAATCGCACCGATAATCATAAGTGGCGCAATTGACAGGTCAAAATTTGAAAAGCCCGTTGTGAGTGCCACTGTTGTAAGTTTTGAAATCTGTGCAAACAGAATTGTAACAAGCGAACACACTGTTGCTGTTTTTGTGTTCACAGAGAATAAGAAAATTATGAGTGCAACATTGATAGGACCGCCACCGATACCTAAAAATGATGAACAAACACCGAGAAAAACACCTACTGCAAGGGAAACAAATACGCCATCCCATTCCTTGCCTTTGATTTTTCGTTTGTTTTTCATATAAAGGAATACACACAGAACAAGTACCGTCAATACACAATTTTGCACAACGGTTACAACAGAGTTGGCATTAAATAAATTCACAATAAATGTGAGAAGTTTTTCACCTAAAAACCCACCTGCAACGGAGCCTATCCCCAACGGTATTGCATTTTTATATGGAATTTCTGTTTTGGCTTTAATCTGTTTCAGGACAGACACAATAGCCATCGAAAAGACAGTTATTGATGAAACAATACCAATGGTTTTCACATCATAATCACCTAAAACATCCATAAGTGGCTTGATGATTACGCCGCCACCCATTCCTGTAAGTGAACCTACAGTTGTAGCAAAAAGTGCTAACAGAAAATAGACAAAAAACTGCAAAAAAACACCCCCATAAAGTCTTACTTTTAAATTAATTATATCCCCGAACAAAACGAAAAGCAACAAAAAATAGGCAACACGCTAACCTACCAAAATTAACATAATAGTAAATTGAAGTTTGTTGGGATGAATGCATAATTAAGGTTGCTGCATTATATCAATCATCCCTACAAAGTCAATTTTTGTTTTCTTAAATGATTTTATATCCATAAGCTTATATCTCTTTTTTTGCATTAAAATCACTATAAAAATAACTATATTTTTTATAATTTAATTATATCATATTTGCTCCTTGGATTTCAATACACACTATGATAAATGAACACTAGCAACTGCACAAGATAGAGATTTTGTGAAAAAATTGCAGACGAATTTATCCGGCTAATCTTAATCATACTCCCATTGTGAGTAGAGAAATATTCAAATTTGTTCAGGCTGAAAAAGCAAGACGTAATTCAAAAAGGAAACTCGATAATACATCGACAATAATGAACCATATCGCTTGAAAACCACGAAAGAAAGTGTTAGAATTATCCAAAGAATACTCCTCGGGTAATTGATGAAAAGGAGAAAGTATTATGAAAAACAAAAAGAAACTGATAATTGCAGTAATAGCTGTTATTCTCGCTCTGGCTCTTATCGGAACAGGTATATATTTTTATCTTATGAGATATAATACTGATGAAAAAGATACCGAAGAATTGTACAGACAGAATGTTGCTTCTGACGGTTATGAGAACACCATTGAAACAGCATATCCCCAGACTGACCTTTATGAAATAATTGACAGTCATTTCCGCGGGGAGCTTCCTGAGGCCAAAACGGAAAAGAAGGTTGCTGTTATCGGCTATGACGGATGCCGTGCAGATATACTTAATAAAAATCAGGACAACGGTGCAATAAACTATCTTCTCAGCAAGGGTGCTTCTATTAATCTCGCCTATTGCGGCGGAGTGAATTTTCCTGCAGAAAACACTCAGGCAACTTCAACTGCACCCGGTTGGTGCTCAATACTTACAGGCGTATGGTCTGATGTTCACGGTATAAACTGGAATGGCGAAATAAAAACAGTTGAACCCAAAATGCTTATGACAACACTTATTGAGGATGCTGTTATTGACAATGCCGCATTCATCACAAAGTGGAAGGGACACTTCACAGACAGTGACTCAACATACATAGATGAAAAAGCATATTGCGAAGAAAACAATATTGACATTGATTTCAATCTCCGCAAAAATAAATCAGATATTCATACAGGTGCTATGGAAGAAGTAACAAGAGAGGACTGCGCTGATTTCGTTTTCGTTATCTATGAAAACACAGACTCTGCCGGTCACGACTTCGGCTTCTCCTTCAATAATCCTATATACAAAAACGGTTTCAAGACAGAAGATGCTTACGGTTATGAGTTAATCAAGGCTATCGAAGCAAGAGAAGCCTATGACAGCGAAGACTGGCTTATTATTGTGACAAGCGACCACGGCGGAATCGGCACCGGCCACGGCGGCGCAAGCATACAGGAAAGAATGACATTCGTTGTTATGAATCAGGAATGGAAATAAAATATTTTTAATAAAAAAGCCTCCTTGCTTTTGCAGGGAGGCTTTAAGTTTCAGGACTCAAAGAGAGATTTGTATATTAAAGGCTTTTTACCGTGGCTGTGTACGGTTATCTCATTGTTCTCGATAAAAACATCTGCTGAATAATCACCAAAATTTAAATCAAAGAGTCTGATGTCTGCAATTTCCACGGGGAAACAGGGGTTAACAACGATTTCACCTGTGATGGCATTAACCGAAATACCCATCATACCCTCAATAATCTGTGAAATAAAGGTGAATGAAATCTCAGGATAATCTCCGTTTGTGCCCTGCGATTTGTGTTCGTGGGGCAAATCTTTTTGTGAGATTATATGCTTCATCCAGTGCCATGCTTCTTCACTTCTGCCGTGACGGAAAAATATGTCAGGAAGATATGTAAAGCTTTCAATGTTATCTTCTCTTGTTTTTGGGTTAAGCTCACACTCCTGAATGTAGTCAAGAAGCTTTTCGGTTCTTTCACCCTCATAAGAAAGATTTTTAAAAGCTATGAATTTCAGTGTT
>JAZOVB010000100.1:0-1061 GCA_045658425.1 Clostridia bacterium
GAAGCGGAAAAACTTGGAAACGAGCTTGCCGTTTTATATACCGCCTCCAATGTTTCTGATATTCCCGTCCAGGGAATGTTCCGTCACGGGATGATAGTAAGAAATATAAATCTTGACGGCTCGGGCGTGTATCCCGACCGAATGATAAACGAGCCCCGAAGAAGAGAAAAAATTGAAAAAAGAAATTTAAAAACATACATAGAAAAACTTAATCAGTCGGGCAAAAACCATATAGTGGAAATAATGGCGGACGAGTTCAGGGAAAATAATAAAAATATAGTTTATATTTCCAAGGTTTTTGATGAAAAGGGGAATATCCACTCCTATCTTCTTATTCAGACACCCCTTACTCCAACCGACGCAACGGTAAGAGTTCTTAAAAGTCAGCTTATTATCGTATCGGTTTTAATTATTTTAATAAGCCTTTTAATTTCCTTCTTCCTTGCAAAAAGGCTGTCGCGACCAATCATAAAAATCAAGGATACAGCCCTTCTTCTTTCCGAAGGTGAATTTTCAGTTAAATTTGAAGAGGGTGACTACCGTGAAATAAGTGAGCTTGCAGGTGTTCTTAACCATACCGCAAGCGAGCTTTCGAAAAATGAAAAATTAAGACAGGATCTTATCGCAAATGTATCCCACGACTTAAGAACTCCTCTTACAATTATAAAATCCTACGGTGAAATGATAATTGATATTTCGGGGGATAACAAAGAAAAAAGGGAAGAGCATCTTAATGTTATCATAAAAGAAACGGACAGGCTGTCCGCACTTGTTAATGATATCCTTGACCTTTCGAAAATTGAATCAGGTACCTTAGAGCTTGATATGTCGCAATTTGATATTTCCCGTACCGTGAAAAAATTATTCCGGCAGTTTAAGGCCTATCCTCATTATGCCGATTATGATTTCAACTTGAATTTGGACGAGCCTTTACAGGTAACGGGTAATGAAACAAGAATAACTCAGGTTATCTATAACCTTGTAAATAATGCGGTAAATTATACAGGGGATGATAAAAAGGTATTCATAAAATTATATTCCACTGGAAAAAACGCAAGATT
>JAZOVB010000101.1:0-1636 GCA_045658425.1 Clostridia bacterium
GTCAGAATTTTTGGCACTTATTTTTGTAATAAAATAGGAGAACTGATTTTATGAGAATAGAAGAAATATGTTGCGGAAGCTATACCGCGAAAATAAATTTAAGCCGTGGTGCAAATTGCATAAGCATAAGAAAAGGTGAATATGAAATTCTTCGTGAGCCTGATTACAGTAAGGAACTTGATAATCCCTATCTTTACGGTATGCCGATATTATTTCCTGTAAACAGAATATCAGGTGGAAGCTTTGAATTTGAAGGAAGAGAATATAAATTCCCGATAAATGAACCTGAAACAAATTGTCATCTTCACGGGATGATTCATCAATCTGAATTTAAAGTAAGCTATAAAGATGAAAGCAGGATAGTCTGTACTTATATGCCGGGTAGCGATGATTTTTTTGTTAAGGCAGGTAATAATTATAAGATAGAAATTGAATATATGTTAAAAGATGACGGATTTTATCAGAGAGTTTCAATAGAAAATCTATCTGATAAAAATATGCCTTTGATGCTTGGATTTCATACAACCTTCAATACCTTGTTTGCCGGCGGAAATAAAGAAGATACTTATGTATACACAGAAATAGAAGAAGAATATGAAAGAAATATGAAAAATTATCTTCCTACCGGAAAAATCCCTGAATTTGACTGTGTTTCGGTTGCTCTTTTAAATGGATGCTTTAAACCTTTTGAAAATCCGATAAGCAGACATTATAAAGCAAGTAAAAGTGGTAAAATGGTTATATATGACAAACAAAATAATTTAAGTATGGTATATGAGAATGATGAAAAATATAAGTTCAGGCTTATATTTAACCGCGGTGAATATATTTGCTTAGAACCGCAGAATGTGATGGCAAACTGTGCCAATTCGCCTTTTTCAATAGAAAAAACCGGCTTTGATTATATAAAGCCGGGTAAAGTGAAAACATATTATTCAAAAATCAGTATCTGCGAAGGAGATATGCGAAGCTGATATTATATATACCTGCTTAAAAGCTCGGAAAACTCTTTTTTTGATTTAACCTCGCAAAGCTCAAAGAACTTATTTAACTTGTATTTTATACCGTTTACAGACATATGGAATTTTTCTGAAAGTTCAAAATAGGTCGAACCCTTGAGTAAAGCAAAAAGCATATCTGTTTCCGCTTTGTCGCAGAGGTTGAGAAGCTTTTCTATTTTTAACATTTCACTTATTTCCTTGTCTGAATAAAAAGAATTATCAGGGGTTGTAATTTCTGACAGTGTTTTGTTAACCGCTGCGGTAATTACAGGTAAATTTTCGGTGGTATCGCCCGGGATAATTGATGAAGCAAGCTCTAACTTGATACCCGATGTGGGAATATCCTTCTCAAGTATCTTATATACATTTATTGCAGCTTTTCCGAAATCCTTGTAGCTTGTTCTTAAATTTGTAATGGTTGGCTTAAATGTTCTGGCAAGCTTTGTTTCACCGCAGCTTACAATATACGGCAGACTTATATTGTCATTTTTTAAAGACCGTATAAGAGAAATTGCCGAGTAATCGTTTGCGCAGATAACCCCGTCATATCTGTCTATATCTTTTATAAAGCTTTCATAACAATTTTTTAAACCGGCATTGTTGTAGTAAACATTATCATCGGTTCCGCAAAATTT
>JAZOVB010000102.1:0-59620 GCA_045658425.1 Clostridia bacterium
GTTCTTATAGGTTCTATAAGAATTTTCAAATTAGGAAATTTTTAGATAGAATGAGGCAAAAACACAGGTAATATTCGGATATTACCGAGGCTTTTAACGAAATTATATCAAAAATTTACAATTTAAAAACGAGTTCGGATAACTTTCCGATGGCTAAGTGTTTTTGTATCTTCGGTGCCCGAATGGAACAAAGGTCATCGTTTTTATAATAAATTTACTTCTTCGTAAAATTGTTTTCACTCTGAACAAAAGATTGTTAAAAAATATCAATTTTTTGTTGGCTTTGGTTTGACGGTGTGTTCAAATATTAACCAAGTCGTAAATATGTATATTAAATTATCTTAAATTGCATAAGATAATAAAAAATATACCTATTAAACAGAGGGGAAATATTATGAATAAGAAAAAGTATGAAATTATTGACAGCGTTGAAAATTTAGAAAAAGCATTTGATAATATAAGAAAAGCACAGGCAGTTTTTGCAACCTACACACAGGATGAGGTTGATAAAATATTTTTTGCAGCGGCATCTGAGGCGAATAAAGCAAGAGTACCACTTGCAAAAATGGCTGTTGAAGAAACAGGAATAGGTGTTGTTGAGGACAAGGTAATAAAAAACAATTATGCGGCAGAGCATATTTATAATGCTTATAAGGATACAAAAACCTGCGGTGTAATAGAAGAGGATAGCGCATACGGTATAAAGAAAATTGCAGAGCCAATTGGTGTGATAGCGGCTGTTATTCCAACCACCAATCCTACCTCCACCGCAATTTTTAAATGTCTGCTTGCTCTTAAAACAAGAAATGCAATTATCCTTTCACCGCATCCAAGAGCTAAGAAATGTACCATTGAAGCAGCTAAAGTTATATTGGAGGCTGCAGTTAAGGCAGGTGCTCCTGAGGGAATAATCGACTGGATTGATGTTCCGAGCCTGGAGCTTACAAATACTGTTATGAGGGAAGCTGATATTATTCTTGCAACCGGCGGACCGGGGATGGTTAAAGCGGCTTATTCAAGCGGAAAACCTGCTATTGGTGTTGGCGCAGGTAATACTCCTGCAATTATTGATGAAACTGCGGATATTTTACTTGCAGTTAATTCCATAATTCATTCCAAAACCTTTGATAACGGAATGATTTGTGCTTCCGAACAGGCTGTAATTGTAAGTGAAAAAATTTATGAAAAGGTCAAAAAGGAATTTGCGTTAAGAGGATGTTATTTCTTAAATGAGAAAGAAACCGAGCTTGTAAGAAAAACAATTATTATAAACGGTTCATTAAATGCTGAAGTAGTAGGTCAGACCGCAACTAAAGTTGCCTCTCTTGCGGGAGTTGAAGTTCCCCAAAATTCCAAAATTTTAATCGGCGAGGTAGAAAAGGTGGATATAAGTGAGGAATTTGCTCACGAAAAATTATGTCCTGTACTTGCTATGTATAAATCAAAGGACTTTTCCGATGCACTTCTTAAGGCGGAAAGATTAGTTGAGGACGGTGGCTTCGGGCATACTTCTTCTCTTTATATAAACGCTATAACTGAAAAAGAAAAAATAAATGAATTCAGTGCAAAAATGAAAACCTGCAGAATTTTAATAAATACCCCTTCATCTCACGGCGGTATCGGGGATCTATATAACTTTAAACTTGCCCCATCCTTAACTTTGGGTTGCGGGTCTTGGGGAGGTAACTCGGTATCTGAAAATGTGGGTGTAAAACAGCTTATAAACATTAAAACAGTTGCTGAAAGAAGGGAAAATATGCTTTGGTTCCGTGCACCCGAAAAAATTTATATCAAAAAAGGATGTCTGCCTGTTGCTCTTTCAGAGCTTAAAAATGTAATGGGTAAGAAAAGAGCTTTTATAGTAACAGATAATTTTCTTTATGAAAATGGTTATACAAAACCGATCACGAACAAGCTTGACGAAATGGGAATTGCTCACACAACCTTCTTTGATGTTCAGCCTGATCCCACACTGTTAAATGCTAAAAACGGTGCGGTTCAGATGTCATTATTCAAGCCTGATACAATTATCGCAGTTGGTGGAGGCTCTGCCATGGACGCGGCAAAAATTATGTGGGTTTTATATGAGCATCCCGAAGCGGACTTTTTGGATATGGCAATGCGATTTATTGATATAAGAAAAAGAGTATATACTTTCCCGAAAATGGGTGAAAAGGCGTATTTTATCGCAGTTCCTACTTCTGCCGGAACTGGCTCGGAGGTAACTCCTTTTGCGGTTATTACCGATGAAAAAACAGGGGTTAAATATCCTCTTGCTGATTACGAGCTGATGCCTGATATGGCAATTATTGATACTGATTTTCATATGTCTGCACCTAAGGGATTAACTGCTGCATCGGGGATAGATACGGTTACTCACGCAGTTGAAGCCTACACTGCAATGTTTGCAACCGACTATACAGATTCTCTGGCTCTTCAGTCTTTAAAAAATGTATTCCAATATCTTCCAAGAGCTTATGACAATGGTTCTGAAGATGTGGTGGCAAGAGAGAAAATGGCAAATGCGGCAACTATGGCAGGTATGGCATTTGCAAATGCATTTTTGGGAATTTGTCATTCAATGGCTCATAAGCTCGGAGCATTTTATCACCTTCCCCACGGTGTGGCAAATGCACTTATGATTGAAGAAGTAATAAGATTTAATGCTTCCGAAACACCTGTGAAAATGGGAACCTTCTCTCAGTATGACCATCCTCGCACCTTGAGAAGATATGGTGAAATTGCAGACTACTTAGGTATTCAGGGGAAAGATGATACTGAAAAGCTTGAAGGTCTTATAAAAGCAATTAATGATCTTAAAATATATGTTGGCATAAAAGAATCCATTAAAGATTACGGAATTAATGAAAAAGAATTTTTAGATAATCTTGATGAAATGGTTGAACAGGCATTTGACGACCAGTGTACAGGTGCCAATCCAAGGTATCCTTTAATGTCCGAATTAAAGGAAATGTATTTAAATGCTTATTACGGTAAACATGCCCATAAGAAAACAAAGGCAACTAAAACCGCAAAACAAGCGTTAGAAAATTATGAACAGTGATAAAATAAACTGCCGGAAAGGGTTGATTTTAAATGAAAATTACGGTGTGTATCGGCAGCTCCTGCCATATCAAAGGCTCTAAAGATATTGTGGAGTATCTTCAAAAAAGTATTGTCGATAACGGTATAGGCGATAAGGTGGAACTTGGTGGCGCTTTCTGTATGGGAAAGTGCCAACAGGGAGTTTGTGTAACAGTTGATGATGCTTTTCACTCCGTAACTTCGGAGACTGTTTCTGATTTCTTTGAAAAAGAAGTCTTGAGAAAAATTTAATGAGAAAGGATTTTGACAGTGTCTAACTATTTAACCTTAAAAAAATCAAACTGTAAAAACTGTTACAAATGTATACGCAACTGTCCCGTGAAGGCTATACGCTTTTCGGGAAATCAGGCACATATAATAGGTAACGAGTGTATACTTTGTGGCAGATGTTTTGTTGTTTGTCCTCAGGATGCTAAACAGATAGTTGATGGAACCGAGAGAGTAAAAATACTTCTTCAGGGTGGTAATCCCGTTGTTGTAAGCCTTGCACCCTCATTTGCTGCAAACTATGAGGGAATTGGAATTGAATCAATGAGAAAAGCTCTTAAAAAGCTTGGGTTTTATGATGTTGAGGAAACAGCGATAGGAGCTACCATTGTAAAAAATGAGTACGAAAAAATGCTTAAAGAAGAAAAAAGAGATATTGTCATTTCTTCCTGCTGTCATTCAATCAACCTGCTTATACAGAAGTATTTTCCGTCTCTTTTAGGGTATCTTGCAGATGTTGTGTCTCCTATGCAGGCACACTGTCTTGATATTAAAAGAAGAATACCCGATGCAAAAACTGTTTTTATCGGGCCTTGTGTCTCTAAAAAGGATGAGGCTGATTACTATGAGGGGATTGTTGACGGAGTGCTTACCTTTGAGGAGCTTACAAGCTGGATAAAGTCAGAGGGTATCGAATTTGAAAAAGAGCTTGATAAAACCGAGGAAAGCCGTGCAAGATTTTTCCCTACCACCGGTGGTATCTTAAAAACAATGGCTGCCAACGAGCCGGGATATACATATATAGCCCTTGACGGTGTTGAAAACTGTATGGATGCCCTTAAGGACATAGAAAACGGTAAAATCCATAAGTGCTTTATTGAAATGTCTGCTTGTGTGGGAAGCTGTATAGGCGGACCGGTAATGGAAAAATATCATCGTGCAAATACAGTCAAAGACTATATTTCTATTTCAAATTATGCAGGTGAAAAGGATTTTGAGGTTTTCACCCCTGACTCTGCAACGCTCGGTAAACATTTTGAGTATATAGAAAAAAGACTTCCTATGCCGGGCGATGAAGAAATTTCAAAGGTTCTTCGTCAGATGGGAAAATTTCAGTCATCTGATGAACTTAACTGCGGAACCTGCGGTTATAATACCTGCCGTGAAAAGGCAATTGCCGTAATTCAGGGTAAAGCGGAGATTTCAATGTGTCTTCCATACCTTAAGGATAAAGCGGAAAGTTTTTCGGATACTATTGTTAAAAATACACCTAACGGACTTATCGTTCTTAATGAAGAACTTGAGGTACAGCAGATAAATGAAGCTGCAAAGAGAATTTTCAATATCCGTTCAAATTCAGATGTATTGGGAGACCATGTGGTTCATATTATGGACCCTCTTGACTTTTTAGAGGTTATGGAAACAGGTAAGAATATACGACAGAAAAGAGTATACCTGCCCGAATATAAAAAATATATTGAACAGTCAGTGGTATATGACAGCGAATCCCGCCTTTTAATCGGTATTATGAGAGATATTACCGAAGAGGAGCGGGACAGGGAGAAAAAGGAAAGTATAAGACATCAGACTGTGGAGGTTGCCGATAAGGTTGTAGATAAGCAGATGCGAATTGTTCAGGAAATAGCTTCACTGCTTGGCGAAACTGCGGCTGAAACAAAAATTGCTCTTGCAAAATTAAAGGAGTCGATTCAGGATGAATGATTTATGTGCAGATTTTGGCTGGAAGAGCATTAATCATGCAGGGGAACAGCTTTGCGGCGACCATGTGGAAATTGCAGAGCAGAATGAAAATTCTACCGTAATAGT
This sequence comes from Clostridia bacterium, assembly GCA_045658425.1. Classification (GTDB taxonomy): domain Bacteria; phylum Bacillota; class Clostridia; order UMGS1840; family HGM11507; genus SIG450. The sequence goes on from JAZOVB010000102.1 coordinate 5,140, forward strand.
TCTGGCAGACGGTCTTGGAAGCGGTGTAAAGGCAAGTATTCTGTCCACCCTGACCTCAAAAATTATATCTACAATGATGGCGGCAGGTCTTCCTATTGAAGAATGTGTATCTACAATTGCGGCAACACTGCCTGTATGCTCGGTAAGAGGAGTGGCATATTCCACCTTTACCATTATACATATTATCAATAATGAAACGGCAGAAATAATACAGTATGACAATCCCCATGTAATAGTTCTTCGGGATAATGTAAATTTTGATTATCCTAAAACCGAAATGAATATTGACGGTAAGAAAATTTACAAAACTGTCTTGAAGCTTAAGGAAAATGATATATTTATTGCAATGAGTGACGGCTGTCCCCATGCAGGAATAGGAATGTCCTATAATTTCGGGTGGAAAAGAGAGGATATTATATCCTATATGGAAACTATGGCACTAACCGGCCTTACGGCTAAAAATCTTTCTACCGTGCTCATTGAAGAGTGCGACCGCCTGTACGGCTCAGCACCCGGTGATGATGCAACTGCCTGTGTGGTAAAAATAAGAAAAAGAGAGCCTATGAATTTACTTTTCGGTCCTCCGTCAAACAGGGATGATTCCGAAAGAATGATGTCTCTTTTCTTTTCCAAGGCGGGTAAATATATCGTCTGCGGAGGAACAACCTCCTCTATTGCGGCAGACTATCTTAAAAAACCCCTTGTTCCGTCTCTTGATTATAAAAAATCCGATGTTCCGCCAATTGCTTCTATCGAGGGGGTAGACCTTGTTACCGAAGGCGTTATAACAATAAGCAGGGTTTTGGAATATGCCAAGGATTATGTTGGTGCAAACGAGCTTTATGAAAACTGGAATTTTTCTTCTGACGGAGCATCTTTAATTTGTCAGATGCTTTTTGAGGAAGCAACCGATATAAATTTTTTTGTGGGAAGAGCTATAAATCCTGCCCATCAGAATCCGGAACTTCCTATTAATTTCAGTATAAAAATGAATCTTGTTGAAGAACTTTGCGAGTGTCTTAAAAAGATGGGTAAAAAAATTAAAATAAGTTATTTTTAAAAATAAAAACTGCAATTAATCAAGAATTGCAGTTTTTTTATATTGAAATCTAAGTGGTTTTATTGTATAATAAAATTAACAAACTATGAGGATGGGATATTATGCCTATAAAAATACCTGACAATCTTCCCGCAAGAAAACAGCTTTAGGGAGAAAATATATTTGTTATGACAAGTAAGAGGGCGCTTAAACAGGATATAAGACCTCTTAAAATACTTCTTTTAAATCTTATGCCAACCAAGATTGTTACCGAAACACAGCTTTTAAGGCTACTGGGTAATACTCCCTTGCAGGTTGAGGTTTCTTTTATGACTACCAAATCCTATGAGTCTAAAAACACTCCGCAGGAGCATCTTATTAATTTTTACCGTACCTTTGATGACTTTAAAAATGAAAAGTTTGACGGTATGATTATAACAGGCGCTCCCGTTGAACAAATGGACTTTTGTGAGGTAGACTATTGGGATGAGTTGTGTGAAATAATGGAATGGTCAAAAACCAATGTTTATTCCACACTTCATATATGCTGGGGGGCACAGGCAGGACTTTATTACCATTACGGAATTAATAAATATCCGCTCAGTGAAAAAATGTTCGGTATATTTGAGCATAAAATAAACCGCAGCTTCAATAAGCTGATGCGTGGCTTTGATGAAACCTTTTTAGCACCTCATTCAAGGCATACTTATGTAAAAAAAGAGGATATAAAGGCTTGTGAAGAATTAAAAATTCTTGCAGAATCACCAGAGGCAGGGGTTCTTCTTTGCTCCAATAAAGGAGGACGGCAGATATTTATTACAGGTCATCTTGAATATGATGCGGAAACCTTAAAGCTTGAATACGAAAGAGATGTTAATAAAGGACTTCCGATAAAGATACCGTATAATTATTTTCCGGAGGATAATCCCAATAAAAGACCGCCTCTTAAATGGAGAGCAAATGCAAGTTTGTTTTTTTCAAACTGGCTTAATTATTATGTGTACCAGACAACACCGTACGATATAAACCGATTAAATTAGGGGGAATTTAGGATGGATTTAAAATTACTTAAGAAAACGGCAAACGAGGTAAGAAAAGGGGTAATTGAATCAACTTTCAATGCAAAATGCGGTCATCCGGGGGGATCTCTTTCCTGTACCGATATTCTTACATATCTTTATTTTGAAAAAATGAATATAAGAGTCGATGAACCAAAATGGCATTTGAGAGACCGTTTTGTTTTGTCAAAAGGACATTGTGCACCGGCACTTTATGCGGTTCTTGCTGAGAAAGGGTTTATTCCTAAAGAGGACCTTAAAACCTTAAGAAAAACAAATTCATATCTTCAGGGGCATCCCGATATGAATAAGGTTCCCGGAGTTGATATGTCAACAGGTTCTTTAGGTCAGGGCATCTCTGCCGCAACAGGAATGGCACTTTCCGCTAAGCTTTCAAACGAAAGCTATAATGTGTACACTGTTTTGGGAGACGGTGAAATTTCTGAAGGGCAGGTGTGGGAAGCTCTTTTATTTGCAAATGCAAAAAAACTTGATAATTTATGTGTAATTGTTGATAATAATGACCTCCAGATAGACGGAAGATTAGCAGAGGTCAACTCCCCCTATCCTATAAAGGAAAAATTTGAAGCCTTCGGTTTTAATACAATTGAAATTAATGGTCACGATTTTTATGAAATTGAGTATGCTTTAAATAAATTCACTCAATGCGAGGGTAAGCCTACCGCGATTATTGCAAAAACACTTAAGGGAAAGAATGTTTCCTTTATGGAGGATAAATGCGAATGGCACGGTAAAGCACCGAATGAGGAAGAATATAAAACTGCAATGGCTGACTTGGAAAGGGTGGAATTATAATGAGCGAAGTTAAAAAGATAGCAACCCGTGATGCATACGGAGATACTTTAAAAGAATTAGGTGCAAAATATGATAATCTGATTGTACTTGATGCTGACTTAGCAGAAGCAACAAAAACAATCAAATTTAAAAAAGAGTACCCCGAAAGATTTATAGACTGCGGTATTGCAGAGGGGAATATGATAGGTGTTGCCGCAGGTCTTGCCTCAACAGGTAAGGTTGTATTTGCATCGAGCTTTGCAATGTTTGCCGCAGGCAGAACCTTTGAACAGATAAGAAACTCTGTGGGATATACAAAATTAAATGTTAAAATAGCCGCAACCCACGGCGGTATTTCAGTTGGTGAAGATGGTGCCAGTCATCAGTGTAATGAAGACTTTGCTTTAATGAGAAGTATTCCCGGAATGGTAGTGTTATCACCATCTGATGCGGTGGAAGCAAGAGAAGCGGTTATTGCCGCATATAATTATAACGGTCCTTGTTATTTAAGATTTGGCCGTCTTGCAGTTCCCGTTATTAATGATAACCCCGATTATAAATTTGAAATCGGTAAGGGTATTACCTTAAAAGAGGGAAAAGATGTTACTCTTATCGCAACAGGTCTTATGGTAGGGGAAGCAATAGAGGCTGCAAAGGAGCTTGAGGCTGACGGAATTTCCGTAAGAGTAATAAATATCCATACCTTAAAGCCCATTGACAGGGAAATCATTGTTAAAGCGGCTAAAGAAACAAAGCTTATCGTTACTTGCGAAGAGCATAATGTAATCGGTGGTTTGGGAGAAGCGGTTGCCGCTGTTGTATGTGAAGAATGTCCTAATAAGGTTGTAAGAGTCGGGGTGCAGGATGTATTCGGAAAATCCGGTCCCGCTTTAGAGCTTTTAAAAGAATTTGGTCTTACCAAGGATGCAATTATTGAAAAAGTAAAGAAGGAATTATAAATGTCGGTTGCTTTGAAAAAAGCCGTAACCTGCGAAGCTTTTGATAAAATATCAAAAAAAGCTTACGAAATATGGAATGAGTGTTATCCGGGCATTATAACAAAAGAGCAGATTGAGTATATGACATCTGCCTTTCAGTCCGCCTCATATATAAAAAATCAGGTGGAAAATGAAGGGTATGAATATTATACTGTCAATGAAAATGAGGATATACTGGGATATATTGCCATTAAAAAGGAGGAAAAACTTCTCTTTTTAAGTAAGCTTTATATTGATAAAAAGTACAGAGGTAAAGGCATTTCCCGAGTAGTCTTTGAATTTTTAAAGGGATATATTTCGGATAACGGACTTAAAGGAATTTATCTTACCGTTAATAAAAATAATAATAACTCTATTGAGGTTTATAAGCACTTTGGCTTTAAAATCATAAGAGAAGAAAAAAATGATATAGGAAACGGATTTTTCATGGACGATTATATTATGGAATACCGCAGTGATAATACCCGAATTGCTCTTATAAGTATAATAGTTGAGGATAAAAAATCAGTTGTAAGGCTTAATGAACTTTTGTCCCATTATGGTGAATATATAATCGGAAGAATGGGAATTCCTTATCATAAAAAGAATGTATCGGTTATAAGTGTTGCAATGGATGCTCCCAATGATGTTATAAATACCCTTTCTGGAAAATTAGGAGCATTGCCTGGAGTTAATTCGAAAACCGTATATTCCACTAAGTAATTTTTGATTGGAAAGGGAAGCCTGACCAAGAAAAGAGGTAAATATGTATAATGTAAAATCAAAAAAAGCAGAAGAATTTATCAGCCACGAGGAAGTATTGGAAACCTTGAAATATGCAGATGACCATAAAACTGACTTGACGCTGATAGACGAAATTTTAAAAAAAGCATCTCTTAAAGGCGGTCTTAACCACCGCGAAGCAAGTGTGCTTTTAGCCTGTGAGGATAAAGAGGTTAATGAAAGACTTTATAAACTTGCAAGTGAAATAAAAGAGGAAATCTACGGCAACCGAATTGTAATGTTTGCCCCTTTGTATCTTTCCAATTACTGTGTAAACGGATGTGTCTATTGCCCATATCATTACGGTAATAAATGTATAGCAAGAAGAAAACTTTCTCAGACGGAAATTGAAAAAGAGGTTATTGCTCTTCAGGATATGGGGCATAAGCGACTTGCACTGGAGGCAGGGGAAGACCCGGTAAATAACCCAATTGAATATATATTGGAATCTATTGACACAATTTATAAAATCAAGCATAAAAACGGTGCAATAAGAAGAGTAAATGTTAATATTGCCGCAACCACAGTTGAAAACTATAAAAAATTAAAGGATGCAGGAATAGGAACATATATTCTGTTCCAGGAAACCTATCATAAGGAAAGCTATGAAAAGCTTCATCCTACAGGTCCTAAACATAACTATGCTTACCATACCGAAGCTATGGACAGGGCAATGGAGGGTGGAATTGATGATGTGGGGCTTGGAGTTTTATTCGGACTTGAGCTTTACCGCTATGAACTTGCCGCACTTTTAATGCACGCCGAACACTTGGAGGCAACCTTTGGTGTAGGACCTCATACCATAAGTGTTCCAAGAATTAAAAAAGCCGCAGGGGTTGATACCGCTCAGTTTGATAACGGAATAGATGATGAAACCTTTGCAAAAATCTGTGCTCTTATCCGTGTAGCCGTTCCCTATACAGGTATGATTATCTCAACAAGAGAAAGCAAAGAAGTAAGAGAAAAGGTTTTAAAACTTGGCGTTTCTCAGATAAGCGGCGCTTCAAAAACAAGCGTAGGCGGATATGCTGATGAAAATGTCCACGAGGATGAAGATTCTTCTCAGTTTGATATAAGCGATAACCGTACACTTGATGAAGTGGTTAACTGGCTTATAAAATCAGGATATATCCCAAGCTTCTGTACCGCTTGTTACAGAGAGGGCAGAACGGGAGATAGATTTATGAGCCTTGCAAAATCAGGGCAGATTCAGAATTGCTGCCATCCGAATGCACTTATGACTTTAAAAGAGTACCTTTGTGACTATGCATCAACTGATACCATAAAGGTCGGCAACGAGCTGATTACAAGAGCACTTGAAAAAATCCCTAACGAAAAAGCAAGACAGATTGCAAAAGAATATGTAGAAAAAATTTCAATGGGTGAACGGGATTTCAGATTTTAATAATTAAAGCCAACAGTAATGTAATTGCTGTTGGCTTTTTAATATGAAGGAATAAAACTATCAAGACACACCTGTATCTTAATACTGTGTATGTCTTGATAGTTTTATAGCAAAAGTTAATTATACTATATTTAAATGTGTCCGCGTTCCGGACAAAATAAACTTAAAATATTATATATTATTACCGGCATAATGAATGTAAAAAGATTAAATGTATTTAAAAATTTATACCTTAATCAAAGTAATAGGAAAAATTGTTTCGGAATGAAAAAAGCAAGGAGGACACAGTATTAAGATACGGGTGCGCCTTGCTTTTTTTATAGCAAATGTTAATTATACTATATTTAAATGTGTCCGCGTTCCGGACAATTTTTACATTACTTATGCTTTTTCTTTTTTTAGTACTTCCTTAATACCCCATTTGTAAATATGCATAACAGCCTGGTTTTCACCCTGACCACATTCAAAGTCGATTTTATCGTCTTTGATTTTGGTAACCTTACCGTAGAAACCGCCGATTGTAACGATTTTATCGCCAACCTCTAATGCTGAAAGCATATCCTTGAATTGTTTATCCTTCTTTTTCTGAGGTCTGATTAAAAGAAAATAGAAAATTGCACCCCAGATAAGAAGCATTGGGATAAGTGATAATAGTGAGGAAGCTCCTCCTGCTGCCTGATTCATAATATAATACCTCCGTATTTGTTTTTTTATTATTATATCTTATTATGGAAAAATATACAAGCGATTTTAATAAAATTCATAAAATATTCATTATAAAATAAAAATGTATTTAGTTTTTTTAATGTTTTTGTTGTACATTCTTGATTATTGTGTTATTATATAGGTTGGATGGTTGTGCTTTTAAATTTTAGTCAAAGGAGACAAATTATGAGCAGTTTGAAAATACTGGGCGTAAGAATTGATAAGGTGGATTTTGAGGAAGCTGTTTCAAAAATTTTAAGCTTTCTTGAAACTGACGGAGCAAAATCGGTTTTCACTCCCAATTCCGAAATAATTTACCGTGCCAAAGATGATGAGGAATTTAAAAATGTTCTTAATTCCTCCGATTTAAATACTGCGGACGGAATCGGAGTTGTATATGCTTCGAAAATATTAAAATCTCCGGTTGCCTGTCGTGTTGCGGGATATGACCTTGCCTGTCTTTTATTGCCAATAATGAACGAAAGAAAATTAAAGCTTTTCTTATTCGGCGGTAAAGAGGGAGTCGGGATAAAAGCTAAAGAGGAAATCTTAAAAAAATATCCTGATATTGATATTTGCGGAGTAGAAAACGGTTATTTTACCGATGACACCGAAATTATAAATCATATAAATGAAAAGGAGCCTGACTTTGTATTTGTGTGTCTTGGTGCACCAAAGCAGGAAATGTGGATACATAAAAACAAGGACAAATTAAAAGCAAAGGTATTAATGGGAATAGGTGGAAGTCTTGATGTATTTGCAGGAACAGCAAAAAGAGCTCCCGATATTTTCATTAAGCTTAATATTGAATGGTTATTCAGATTAATAAAAAATCCTTCCAGAATAGGGCGTATGATGGCGCTTCCCAAATTCGGAATAGAGGTTATAAAATCAAAAAGGGGGAACAAAAATGCTTAATGTTAAATTACTGAGTTACACAAAGGATTGTGAAAAGGTGGTGGCGGCTGCCGCAAAGCTATGCTATTCTCCATCGGGAATAGATGATATTTTTGATAATCTTGATGAGGAAAAAACTGCTTCTTTTTTAGGAAGGCTTTCCTCCATGCATCACGAAAGTCCCTTTGAGCATATGAGTTTTACCTTTGGTATTGAGGGAGTTTCAAGAAGTCTTCTTGCTCAGATTACAAGACACAGAATTGCCTCATATTCGGTAAAATCCCAAAGATATGTTAAAGAGGGTGCATTCTCTTATGTTGTACCTCCTTACATAGAAAATAACGAGAAGGCAAAAGAAATTTTTATCAAAGCAATGGAAGATGACCAGAAAACCTATGACGAGCTTACTGCTATTTTGTTTGAACAACACTATAACAGACTTATAAACGAGGGTGTGGACGAAAAAACCGCTAAAATGACTGCGGAAAAAACTGCTATTGAAGATGCAAGATTTGTACTTCCAAATGCTTGTGAAACCAAGATAGTTGCGACCTTTAATGCAAGAAGCTTATTTAATTTCTTCCATCACAGATGCTGTACAAGAGCTCAGTGGGAAATCAAGGCTCTTGCAGATGAAATGTTAAAGCTTGTAAAAGAGGTTGCTCCCACAGTGTTTAAGGAAAGCGGTCCTCCGTGCGTTTCAGGACCTTGCCCAGAGGGCGTAAAAAGTTGCGGAAGAAGACAGGAAATGTTAAAAATTTATAAAGGGGAATAATAATGGGAAAGCTTATAGTAATAGAGGGCGTAGATGCTTCGGGAAAAGCTACTCAGACCAAACTTTTATATGAATATTTATTGAGTAAGTCCGATAAAACTCTTAAGGTGGAGTTTCCTGATTATGACAGTCCCTCATCAGCTCTTGTAAAGATGTATTTAAGCGGTGAATTTGGTGAAAATGCAAATGATGTAAGTCCTTATGTTGCCTCCACTTTTTTTGCGGCGGACAGATTTGCTTCCTATAAAACAAAATGGGAAAAGCAGTATAAAGACGGATACACAATAGTTTTTGACAGATATGTTACCGCAAATATGCTTCATCAGGCATCAAAGTTTTCTGATGAGTCGGAAAAAAGAAAATTTATAGACTGGCTATGTGAGTTTGAATATGGACTTTACGGACTTCCCGAGCCTACCGTAAAGCTGTTTTTAGATGTTCCGCCTGAGATAAGTGCTGAACTTATGAGAGAACGACTTAATAAGTTTTCGGGAGAGGAAACTAAGGATATTCACGAAAGAGATAAGGATTATTTATATAAAACCTATGAAAATGCGAAGTTTGTTGCGGCCAATTACGGATTTAAAGTAATTAACTGCGTAAAGGACGGTAAGCTTCGTACTATTGAAGATATACAGAAAGAAATAAGGGAAATAGTTGATGGAATTTAAAAAAATTGAGCTTTCGGACAAGCGTATATTTAATGAATATTATAAAAAATATCCCCAACATTCAGGGTACTTAAGCTTTGTAAGTCTGTTTACCTGGCAATCTTATGTAAAGTTTATGTATACCGTGATAAAGGGGCATATTGTTATACGTTACGAAAGCTATAAGGATAAAAAGGAATATATCCTGCTTCCTGAAACCGACAAAGAAGTACTGAAAATTATAATCCCTGAACTTAAGGAAGCAGGTTATGAAAGTTTTTCAAACCTTACATTGAAACAAACTGAGGATATGGAAAATAATTTCCCGGGATGCTTTAGCTTTAATCATAAAAGGGATAATGATAATTATGTTTACCTTTCGGAGAAAATGGCATCACTTTCGGGGAAAAAGCTACATTCCAAAAAGAATTTTGTCAACCGTTTCAAAAAAGAAAATGATTATACTTATGAAAAAATTACTGAATCCTCAATTCCCGAATGTATTGAAGTATTAAATGAATGGTGTTTAAAAAAAGAATGTTCGGGCGGGGCTATGAGTGCTGAAAGCTGTGCCTGTACTTTAGCACTTGAGAATATGGATGCCCTTAATCTTAAGGGTGGTGCCATAAGAGTTAACGGCAAGATGGTTGCCTTTTCCCTTGGCGAAAAAGTAACAGAGGATATGGTAATCATCCATTTTGAAAAAGCAGATTATAATTATAAGGGTGCATTCCAGACAATTTTTATGGAATTTGTTAAAAAAGAATGTTCGGGTGTTACTCTTATTAACAGAGAGGAAGATACAGGGGATGAGGGGTTAAGAAAAGCAAAGCTTTCCTATTATCCCGAATTCTTACTTGAAATGTATGATGGAAATAAAATTTGATATTGCAAAAAATGAGGATGTTCCCGTATTAAAAGAAATGTGGCAGGAGATATTCGGTGATACCAAACAATATACCGAATTGTATTTTTCCTATAAATTCAAAGAGGGAAATACTTATGTCATAAGGGTAGAAGAGGAAATTGCTTCAACCTTATATGTGGAATATACCGACCTTTCGATTGAGGGGAAAATCTGCAAGGGTGCATATTTTTGCGGAATTTCAACCAAAGAAAAATACAGAGGCAGAGGATTTGCAGGAAAGCTTATCGAATATGCAAAACAAAATATAAAAAATGTGGACATAATCTATCTTATACCTGCAAATAAATCTCTTTTTGAATTTTATAAAGGTTTTGGGTTTAAGGAATTTACCTGTATTGATAAAATAAAAATTTCAAAGGAAGCGGGTATAAAGCTTCCGCCCCATACTAAGGAGGTTGATTATGAAAAACTAACTTCCTTTTACGAAAATTCGGGAAATGGAATTTTCGTTAAAAGGGATATGGAATTTTTAAAGGCTATATACGGATGTTATGAAAATATAACCATATTTAATGACGGCTATGTTATATGGTATATTGGAGATGATGTAATTCATTTGGTTGAATACTCCTTTGAATACCAGAAGGCAATCGCTATCTTACAGGGCCTTTTAAACGAAAGCGGTCTTAACGAGGGAATTATTTATAAAAAATGGGGAAACAACCCATTCTCGGTTTGTATAACCGACCTTGAAATTGAAAAAATACCAAATAAATATATAAATTTAATGTTAAATTAGGTGAAAAAAATGCTTTATATGATTTTTAAAAACGGCTTCGAGGAAACAGAAGCCATTGCAACCTGGGATTTTATAAAAAGAGCAGGTATTGATGTTAAAACCGTTTCAGATTCGGGAACGGTTACTGGTACTCACTCACTTACAATAAAAACTGATATAACCCTTGATGAAGTTACCTTTGAGGGTATGGAGGGAGTTATATTACCGGGCGGTCAACCGGGCAGTGACAATTTGTTTAAATGTGAAAAAACAAAAAAAATAATAAATTATGCTTATGAAAATAAGCTTTTGCTTGGTGCAATCTGTGCAGCTCCTTATATTTTAGGCGAAGCAGGATTTCTAAAAGAAAAGAAAGCCACCTGTTTCCCTGGTTTTGAAGAGCATCTTAAGGGGGCCGAATATACTTCTGCTTTAGCTGAAAGAGATGGTAATATCATTACCGCAAAGGGTATGGGTGCAAGTTTTGATTTCGGTTTTTTAATTGTTGAATATTTAAAGGGGAAGGATACCGCTTTAAAAATCAAGGAAGGAATCTTTGCAAAATAAAATGAAAAACGAATTTCGCAAAATCTGTCTTGAAAAGAGAAAAGCTCTTAGAAGAATTGATTTAACTGAACAAATCCTTTCTCTCCCGGAATATAAAAAAGCAGATACAGTCTTTATTTATATCTCTTACAGGGATGAAATTGAAACACATAATCTCATTAAAGAAGCACTTAAAACCAAAAGAGTGCTGGTACCTCTTTGTCTTAATCTGGAGGGGGATATGGTTGCTGTTGAAATCAAATCCTTTGACGAACTTAAAGAGGGAGCTTTCGGAATTTTGGAGCCTCAGAGTAAAATTCGGTTTGAGGGAGAAATAGACTTTGCGCTTGTTCCCGGGGTCGCCTTTTCCCGTGAGGGCTATCGAATAGGCTATGGTAAAGGATATTATGACAGATTTTTAAAAAATAAAGGAATATTTAAAACAGGAGCTTGTCACGAAGAATTGCTTTTTGATACTGTTCCCTGTGACGAATTTGATGTAAGACTTAACATGATAATTACGCCTGAAAGGGAAATAAGAATATGAATGTGTGCTTTATACTTGTTATTTCGGTGCTCAGTCAGTTTGGCTTATCGCTTATAATGGGCTGGTTGCTTCCCGAGATTGATACGGCAGGTTTTTTATATTACTTTGAACTTGCCTTACTGTCTTTTGTTTCGGTATATATACCCGCATACCTTTACTTAAGAGACGAAAAAAGAAAATATTTTACCGATTGTTATCAGGATGTTAAACCCTCAAAGGCTCTTTTACTGTGCGTTGGAATAGGGCTTTCAGGGCAGTATGCAGGTGTTCTTGCAAATATGCCTGTTAATATTCTTTTCTATTTTTTAGGTATAGAGATAACCCCAAAGGTTCCTGAAATTTCAACTTTTTCCTCTTATCTTGGCGGAGTGTTTACAATGTGCCTTCTTCCTGCGGTGTTTGAAGAAGTGCTTTTCAGAGGTGTTGTTCTTAACTATTTCAGACAGTTCGGGAAAAAATCAGCAATTATCTTCTCATCATTGCTGTTTGCTATGATGCATTTTGACTTTTCAAACTTTTTTGCAACCTTTGTTTTAGGTATTGTTCTTGCAACTATTGTCTGCCGTTCCAACAGAACCATATACAGTATGATTGCCCACTTTACCGTAAACTTTACTTCGGTAACAACAACCTATATAATGAGTACCGAGCTTGGTGCCGACTACCTGCTTGATACCCAACTTGTGCTTATTATCGTTGCAATTCCTGCACTTATATACCTTATGGGACTGTTTAAATCCTCCGTTTCTCCGCTTCCTTATAAGGATCAGGAGCAATATGAAATGATTGTGGAAAAAATCTATCCTATCAATGAGGAAAACTCCATAAGAATAATTGAACACGACATCAGGGAAAACAATATGCCAATGGCGTTTAAAAAGCTTTACGGATCGGTATATTTCTACATAATACTGATTTTCTTTATATTTATAGGAGGCTCTGTTTTATGGAAATAGGGAAGAAACTGACAATTTTTATTATTGTGGGAACTGTTATTTTTACAGCCTTGTTTTTCCTTTTTGAAACCGGTGGTTTTTATACCGATAAAGGGGATAAAAATTTTACCGTATCAAAAGGGGACAGTTTTTTTACAATAACTGAAAAACTAAAAGATGAAAATATAATAGGCTCAAAGCTAATCTTTAAAATTCATACTCGTCTTTTCTATTCGGATAAAATAAATAATGTAAGACCGGGTGATTATAAATTTACAGGAAAGCAAAGCTACAAAAATATTATGAATACCTTTTTAAAAGGACCCGAATTAAAAACCGTTACCGTAACCATACCCGAGGGGTATGAATTAAGAGAAATTGCCTCTTTGATGGAAAGCAAGGGCTTATGTACGGTTGATGAATTTTATGAAGCGGTAAATAACGGAAGCTATTCCTTTAAATATATGAATGAGCTTAAAAATAATGAGTTAAGACTTGAGGGCTTTTTGTTTCCCGATACCTATGTTTTTGAAAAGGAAGCAACCAATGCCGAGCTTATTATAAAAACCATGCTCAAAAGATTTGAAGAGATTTATTCGGACTTTGAAGATATACAAACCGACTATTCGGTTTTTGAAATCATAACCCTTGCCTCAATTATCGAAAGGGAAGCTATGTCCGAAGCAGATTTTTACAGGGTTTCTTCGGTATTTCATAACCGATTAAAGAGAAATGACAACCTTTCTTATCTTCAATCCTGTGCAACCGTTCAGTATATCTTAAAGGAACGAAAAAATGTACTTTCAATAGCCGATACCAAGATAGACTCGCCATATAATACCTATAAATACCCGGGGCTTCCCAAAGGTCCTATTGCATCACCCGGTGCCCTTGCAATAAAAGCGGCATTAAACCCTGAAAAAAGCGACTATCTGTATTTTTTAAATGATAAGGACGGAAAACTTCACTTTTCAAAAACCTTAAGTGAGCATAACTCTAAGGTAAGTAAATATGTAAATTAAAGGCAGGAAAAAATGGAAAATCTTATTAATTATGATTTTATAAAAAACTACATAGAGGATTTAACTCCCGAGACCGATGATTTTATGAAAAGTCTTGAGATTTTTGCCTATTATAATCATGTTCCCATTATTACTAAGGATACAAGGCGGTTTTTACAGATTTTTCTTAAAATTTTAAAGCCTGAAAAAATATTGGAGGTAGGTACTGCAATCGGTTATTCTGCAATTACATTTGCTAAGATTTTACCCGATGCGAGAATAACTACCATAGAAATTGAAGAGGAAATGTTTGACCTTGCATATAAAAATATAAAAAAAGCAGGGTTTTCTCAAAGAATAAATCAGATTTTGGATGATGCAAGAAATGTACTTCCTTTTTTAGAAACTACATACGATTTTATATTTATGGATGCAGCAAAAGGTCAGTACACCGAGTATTACGAGCCGGTTAAAAGACTGTTAAAGCCGGGCGGAGTTTTAATGAGTGACAATGTTCTTTTTAAGGGAATGGTAGCAAATGAAGAGCTTGTTCCGAGGAATAAAAGAGCCATTGTAAATGACCTTATGGATTTTAATGAAACTCTTTTTAAAGACCCGGATTTTGAAACCTCCTTTATCCCAATGGGAGACGGAGTGGCAATAAGCATAAAGAAAGGATAAGAAAATGATAAAAAAACCTGAACTTTTAGCTCCTGCAGGAGATTTGATAAAATTAAAAACAGCCATCGACTACGGTGCCGATGCGGTATATATCGGCGGTAAAGCTTTTTCCTTAAGAGTGGCATCCGATAACTTTTCCTATGAGGAAATGCAAGAGGGAATAGAGTATGCACATAAAAGAGGCAAAAAAGTCTATGTGGCAATAAATATTATTGCCCATAATAAAGATTTTGAAAATTTAAAGGAATATTTAAAAGAACTTGAAGAATTAGAGGTTGACGGTGTAATAGTTGCCGACATTGGTATTATGAATACCATAAAAAAATATGCGCCAAAGCTTCATCTTCATGTAAGCACTCAGGCGAGTATCACCAACTATGAAACAGTTAAATTCTATAATGAGGCCTTAGGGGCAACAAGAGTAGTTTTAGCAAGAGAGCTTTCTTTTGAAGAAATAAAGGAAATTAAAAATAATAATCCCGAACTGGAAATAGAGTGCTTTGTTCACGGTGCGATGTGTATTTCCTATTCGGGAAGATGTCTTTTATCAAATTATATGACGGGCAGAAATTCAAACGAGGGGGACTGCGCCCAGTCCTGCAGATGGAAATATCATCTTATGGAGGAAAAGCGACCAGGGGAATATATGCCGGTATATGAGGATGACAGAGGCACATTCATCTTTAATTCCAAGGATATTTGTATGATTGAACATATAGATAAGCTTATTGAAGCAGGTATTTCAAGTTTTAAAATTGAGGGAAGAGTAAAGAGTGAATATTATGTTGCAACTGTTGTTAAAGCGTACAGAGATGCAATTGACGATTACATTGCGGGAAAACCCTTTAATCCTCAGTTAAAAGAAGAATTAAAGAAAATAAGCCATAGACAGTATACAACAGGGTTTTATTTCGGAAAGCCTGATAATACCGCCCAGGTTTATACTACCAATTCTTATGTAAGAAACTATGAGCTTATAGGTACTGTGGTTGATTATATTTCCGAAACAAAAGAGGTAATAATTGAGCAGAGAAACAGATTTTTTAAAGGGGATGAACTTGAAATTTTAATGCCCGATGAACCTTTCTTAAAAATCACTGCCGAAAGAATAATAAACGAAGATAACGAAGAAATAGATGTAGCACCTCATCCGCAGATGAGGGTAAGAATTCCCTGTGATAAAAAAGTGCCTGTTGGCTCTTTTGTGCGAAAAGAAAAATTACTGTAATTTCAAAAAAATCCTTTTTTAAAAAGGATTTTTTCAGTGTGTCGATAAACCTCATATAATACTTAAAAAAACAACTAATTTATCGACACACTGTGAGACTTCGATAAAAGGAAGGTATATTTCACCAAAATGAATGCAGACAGTACAAAGGTACGGCAAGGCTCATTTTGGTGAAAAGCAAGGAAAGGCAAGGTGTTCTCGATGAACTCCTTGCCTTTTTTAAAATGTAAAATTATTTTAAATTATCAACTGTTAGATTTATTATTACATTTCTTGAGGTAGACCGACTTTTTCGACAGTCTAAAAAAATTTTTTTTAAAAAGGATTTTTTAAATTTGTGTGGAAATAATATAATAAGAGAGATGAAAAGAGGTGATACCCTTGAGACAAACAGATGCAAACGAAATTGAAGTGTCTATGTCCGGGATTCCGGAAAAAGACCGCTTGAATATGTCTGCAGGTAACTGTGAAACAGGGTGCACCCGTTTTTTATATAAGTAAATTCCTGCAGCATATTACAAAATATTGTAATACTGGAGGAGTAGGGTATGAAAATCAAAATAATCGAAAAGAAATATAATGCAACAGAAAAAATGAAGGAAAAAATGGCGAAGAAGCTTTCCAAATTTGATAATTTCTTCGATGATACTTCCGAGGCTCAGGTTGTTTTGATTAAAGAAAAGGAAAGAGAAATCTGCGAAATAACCATTTTTGCAAAGGATACAATCTTCAGAGTGGAGCAAACCACTCGTGATATGTACGAATCCTTTGACGAATGTATAGAAAATATAAAGAAACAAATAAGAAAATATAAAACTAAACTGGAAAAAAGATTTAAAGGAAAGAAAATTGAAGCAATCGATTGGGAGCCGTATGATTTTCAGGATGAATACTCCGAAGAGGATTTCAATATTATAAAAACAAAAACAGTTTCGGTTAAACCAATGTTTGTAGAAGAAGCGATTTTACAAATGAATCTTCTTAACCACCAGTTCTTTATCTTTAAAAATGCTGAATCAAATCAGGTATCGATAGTATATAAGCGAAAAGACGGAGATTATGGATTAATTGAGACTAAATAAAGAGTGTATATAAAAAAAAGCATTGAAATGTATGTTGCATTTCAATGCTTTTTTATATATGTTAATTATTTCAGTTCCCATTAACCTCTAATCCCTGAATTCAAATAATTTTTTTAACGGGATATTAAGTGCCTCTGCAATATTAATAAGAGTATCAAGAGTGCAGGAACAGGCGGCAGTTTCGATTTTTTGCATATATGTTCTGCTGATGTTACACTTCTCTGCAAGTTGCATCTGGGTCATTCCCTGTTCTTTTCTGTAATGTAAAATATTAAGACCTATTCCCAACCATATATCAAAATTTTTATTTTCCATACATCGCCACCTCCACATATAAATATTATATTGCAAATATAAAAATATTCGACTGACAATATTTATGTAAATGCACAAATATTGTTTGCATTATTAACATTAAAGTGTTATAATGCAAATATATTGTTAGCATCAAGGTGAACTTTTATTATAAAACCTCAAAAAGAGAACTGTTTTTATAAGGATAAAAGTATCTTGTTTAAAACTTGAGAATGGTTTATATACAAAAAGCCTTGAGATACTTGACGCATTTCAAAGCTTTTTAATGTAATATGTATTTAATTAAATGATTTAGCATTAACCTCTAATCCCTGAATTCAAATAATTTTTTTAACGGGATGTTAAGAGCATCTGCAATCTCGCTTAAAACTTCTACTGAACATCCAGAAACAGCGTTTTCTACTCTATGTATATGATTTTTGCTTATGTTACACATTTCGGCAAGTTGCATCTGAGTAAGACCTTGTTCTTTTCTGTAATACATTATATTAAGACCTATTCCCAGCCATAAATCAAAATACTTACCGTTCATAACAACTCACCTCATTAACATTATATTCTTTTTGAAGAAAAATATCGACCAATTTAAAAGGTGATAAATCATATTATAAAGGTGTATTTTTAATAATATCATTAAATAAAATTGAAGGTGTTTAAAATGGAAAAAATATGTTGCTTTGCAGGACACAGGGATATATACAATGTTGATTTAATTGCAGATGAATTAAAAAGTCTTATAATAAAGCTTATAACCGAAGATAAAGTAGAAGAGTTTATGGTAGGTAATTACGGTAACTTCGATAATTTCGTCAAAAAAATTCTTTTTTTCATTAAGGAAAATTATCCTCATATTAAAATTACTCTCGTTATACCTTATCTGACAGTCTCTTTAAAGGAGCAGGAAAACAAAGGCTATGAGTGTATTCTTGTTGCCGATATGCCTGAAAATACTCCTCATAAATATCGGATTTTAAAATGCAACGAATATATTGTAAATAAGTCACAGTTTATGATTTGTTATGTGAAAAATACCTGGGGCGGTGCTTACAAAACTCTTGAATATGCAAAAAAGAAAAATCTGAAAATTTATAATCTTGCAAATAAAAATTAGGAACTAAAAGGGGCGTTCCCTTATTGTTTTACTTTTAAGCTCCCAAATAATAATCGGAACGGATAATCTATCCGTTCCGATTATTATGTCATTAAAATTTCCCTAAATGATTTACAAAGCCGTCTTGTTTCAATTTATCAAAGCTATTTATTAATTTTATTCCTTAATTTATCCATTCTGTCATCAAGCTCTGCACTGAGCCTTGCACATTCGATAAGCTCCTTTTCCATATCCAAAGTAAATTCATTATCCTTTTTATATTTAAGCTGATGCTCTAAGGTTGCCCAGCAATCCATTGCAATTGTGCGAAGCTGAATTTCAACCCTCATTATCCTTTTTTCTTTGGCAAGAAAAATAGGAATTGCAACAATCAGGTGAAGACTTCGGTAACCATTGTTTTTAGGATTTTTTATATAATCCTTCATTTCAATAAGTTCAACATCATCCTGCTTTAAAAGTGCTTCCGATAGCATATACACATCTTCAGGGAAAGAGCAGATAACACGAAGTCCCGCTATATCGCTTAAGTTCTCTTCAATGGCTGAAAGAGTAACAGGAAGATTTCTTTTTGTGAGCTTTCCCATAATGCTTTCTAAAGTTTTAAGTCTTGTCTGGATGCTGTTAATGGGATTTCTCTCATACTGAAGTGAAAACTCTTCATTTAAAACATTAAGCTTGGTTTCAATCTCCATCATAGCACAGCGGTAGTATGTCATAAGGGTGACATAACCCTCGGTTTTTTGCTTGAATATGTTAAGGTCATTTTCTTGTTTATTCATATTAAAATACTCCTCTTACTGTCATTCAAGTGTATTTTAACATAAAAAAATCGATAAATATATAGTTTTCACCAAATATTTATCAATTTTTAAAAATTTATTAATATTCAATTCCTTTTCTTGCGGGATACCCATTATCAAAAGGATGCTTTTCTTTTTCCATATTGGTAATATAATCGGCGACTTCCCTTAAATTATCTGAGGGATTTCTGCCTGTTAAAACAATCTCTGAAAATTCTTTTTGTTCTTTTAAGTAGTCGGTTAAAGACTTTTCCTCAATAAGTCCCAGTGTAATTGCATCAAGTATTTCATCCATTACAATCAAGGATGCATTTTTTGCTTCTTTTTTTATTTTTTCAAAAAGTTTAAAAGAGTCCCTTTTTACTTCCTCTTTTTCTTCCTCGGATAAAGTTATATAAAAGCCGTGAGGCTTTGGACAACAAAGAAATGTTACATTTTTAAGTTCTTTTAACACTTTGATTTCTGACGAATCACCGCATTTTAAAAACTGTGAGAATATAACCTTTTTGTCATCACCCGCCATTCTTAAGGCTAAACCTAAAGAAGCAGTGGTTTTACCCTTTCCGTTTCCGTGATAAATATGAATAAGTCCCATTTTAAATCACCTTATAAAAAATCCGTATTTTAATTTTAATCTTTCAAGCTTTTCGCTTAAGGGTTCCCATAAAAACCACAGGAAAAATGCCGTGGAAATTCCATGAAGAATATCCATGGGAAGTCCTGTAAGAAAGACTGATAATATAATTTCCAAAGTAGGAAACTCCTGCCACATAAAAACTGAGGATAAATTCGCAAATGCCCCATATAACACTATTGTAGCAAAAAAACCGAAAACAGACAATACAATTTTTCTTTTTGTAAATATTTTAATGCCTGATATAAGTCCCGATATATATCCGATTATCCCCGAAGCGAACATCTGCCATGGAGTCCATGGCCCCTGACCGAAGTAAAAGTTTGATATAAAGCCAATAACCGCCCCTACTAAAAAACCCGTTTCACCGCCAAGGCAAAGACCTGTAATTATAATAAGAGCAACAACAGGTTTGAATTGGGGAAGCATAAAAAACGCAATTCTTCCTGCAACTCCTAAGGCACACAAAACGCTGATGACAGTAATTTCTCTTGATTTGGGCTTTTTATTTTCAAAAGCTAAAAAGAAAGGGAGCATTACCTCTAAAATTACAATGAAGGATGTAAAATAGTATTTTCGGTTTCCGAAAAATAAAACTCCAAGAATAATTGTAAGAGGAATAATAAGAAAAAATACAAAAGCCGAAAGAGGTCTGTTCTTTTTACTCATTTTCCCCCTCCTTTAAAAATGCATTTATAATATCTTTCGTAAGAATTGCATCGGGTATTATATCTCTTGCAAGTTTGTTTGCACCTGTTGTATAGAAAAATTTATCCTTAAAGAATTCATAAGGCTCACCTATTGATGTAACATTACCGTCAAAAAATAACGCACATCTTGAAGCATATTCTGCCGAGAATTCAATATCATGAGAAACCATAATAACCGTAACAGCACTGTCGGTAAGCTTTTTTATAAGCTCTGCAAGGGTCTTTTTAAAATTAGCATCAAGCCCCTTTGTAGGCTCATCTAAAAATACAATTTTACTCTTTCTTAAAAACACTTTACAAAGCGAAAGTCTTTGCTGTTCTCCTCCTGATAAATCATAAGGATGAGTGTCAAGTAAATTTTCAAGACCGAATGTTTTAACAGCTTCGTTAATTTCTTCCTCTGTTACATCAAATAAGGATGCTTTAATATCCTTTAAAACGGTATTCTCCGAAAAAGTCAGTAAAGTGTTTTGAGGTAATACAGATATGAAGTTATCGTATAATCCTTTATGTTTTTTTATATCTTTACCGTCAATAGTTATTTTTCCCCGTTCATAGTCCGTAAGACCGGAGAGTAAGGAAATAAGTGTTGATTTACCTGCACCATTTCCGCCGAGCAGAGTGAAAAATTCACCCTTTTTAACTGAAAGGTCAACTCCCTTTATAACATAGGAGTCGGAATTTTCATATTTAAACCATAAATCCTTTGCTTGTAAAAATATAGGATTGTGATTTTCTTTTTTGGGAATTGTAACAGGCTTTTGGTTTTTTAAAGCCTCACCAAGCCATAGCTTACCCTCTTTTATGGTTACAGGGGAAATATCGCCATCGCAAACTGAATAAAAAGCCTTAACTGATGCGGGAAGTGCATTAAACATATCATTTCCCTTTAAAATCTTGCCTGTTTTTTGCGGAATGGTATCACAAATAATTTTACTGTTTTCCATAACAATGATACGGTCAGATACCGGGAAAGCTTCTTCTAAACGGTGTTCGGACAGTATAACAGTAATCGAGAACTCACGGTTAATCTTTTCAAGTGTTTTAATAAAGTCACTTGCACACACAGGGTCAAGCTGACTTGTGGGCTCGTCAAGAATTAAAACTTCAGGTTGCATCACAAGAATGGAAGCCAAATTTACAATCTGCTTTTGTCCGCCCGAAAGTTCGCTTGTTTTTTTATAGAAAATATCCTCAATCCCGAAAAATGAAACCATTTCCGAAACTCTTGTTCTTATTTCACTGTTGGAATAGCCAAGGCTTTCCAATCCGAAAGAAAGCTCGGTCCATACCTTTTCGGTAATTAACTGACTATCGGGATTTTGCATAACAAAGCCAATCTTTGACGCATCCTCAAGCTCAGTTATTTTTGAAAACTCTTTATCCTTATAAAGAAGAGTACCCTTAATTTCTCCAAAGGGGGCAACCGAGGGCTTTAAAAGTCTTAAAAGAGTAGTCTTTCCGCAACCGGATTTTCCGCATACAGTTATAAAATCCCCTTTTTTTATACTTAAATTTATATCCTTTAAGGCGGTAACTGAGCCGGTCTTATATGTAAAGGAAAGATTATTTATTTTTATAAGCTCCATTTCTTTTTACCTCCGTAAAATATAGGATATATGCAAAGCAGAAAATAACTTGAATAAACTAATACCGCAAATGGCGAAAAGGGTATTTTCTGGGGAGTGGGGAAGTAGTAATAATCGAGAACTCCCATTATTGCCCCCGCTATTATAATTCCGCTTAAAACCAAAATTACTGTAAGAGAAAAAATATCTCTTTTTGACAATTTGAAAATAGTATAGCCTGTTCTTTTGGTAAGACCGTAGCCCCGCCCTTTCATACTGTCCGCTGTATCTACCGAATTTTCCAGTGCGTAGGTTGTAACGAGAGAAAAAGCTGAAAGAGCATTTTTCATTCTTTTTATTAAATTTCCCTCATAAATACTTTTCCCAAAGGCTTTCTGATATTTAATAACCTCTTTAAGCTTTGAGATAAATAATGGCACAAATCTTAAGGTCATTGAAAAAATAAGTGCAAGAGTGGGGGAAAATCTACCGAAAAGATAATGTATCTTATCGCTGGTCATAATCTCATTAAAGGCTGCAAACCAGTTAATTGCACTAATTAGCATAACCGCCGCAACAAAACCATAAATAATTGATTCAAAAGTCAGAGGATTGCCTGAGGGAAAATAACAAAGAATTGTCATCCCCCTGTGATTGAAAAGAGTGTTTATAAGTGCCGGAATTAAAGCGGCAGGCAGCATAAAAGTAAAAATACTCTTTCCCACACCCTTTTTTATGTAAAACAAATGAAAAAGTGCACAGGAAAAAGAAATCATAAGGCATAAAGGATTCATATAAATCATTAAAAAACCTATGACAAATAAGAAATATATAAAATTAACCAAAGGATGAAAATTCTTAAATTCCTTCAAATCTTAAATCCCCCACATCTTTTCCCAGGTCGCAGGTATATACCCATTCTACACGGTCTCCCTCTTTCAGTAAATGAGTGGAGCATCCGTATCTTAAGAATACACCGTTAACCTTGTACATCCAGCCCGAAAGTTCGCCGAAATCAAATTCGTATATATTGTTTATGCCCTCAATATAAGCAGTTTTGTATATGGGAGTATTTACAAATTCAAAATGAATACCATTTATTTTCATTTCTCTTAACAAAAGATTGAAAACACTTTCTCCCTCGTAAAATACAACCTGTTTTTCAGGATATATAATTCCGTTTGCGGGAATTGATTTTCCCTTGCTTTCGCCATACCTTCCCATATTACTTAATATTGTATCACAACGCACCGATAATGTGCAAGTATGTTCTTTGTCTGTTATGGGAATATCTTCGGTATTTTCAGGATTGACATTGTCATACATTCGGGCAAGAGAAACAAAATCAGATTTTGCTTCTTTTTGTTCTTCCGTTACCTCTTTTATTTCTTCTTCCTTTTCTTTTACGGAAAAAGACGCTGTTTCAGGCTCGGCTTTGATTTCATCCGCCGGTTTTTCCGGGATTTCAGAAATAACTTCTTTTTTAAAATCCACAGCCGCCTCCGGTGTTTCAACCGGGGCGGTTTCGGGTTTATAGTCAGGAATGAAATACAAGCATAAAAGTGCGCTTAATATTAAAACAACGCCGATTACTTTCTTTTTCATATTCTGTATCTCCGTATATTTATTTTATCTTTAGTAAATTGTATACCATAAAGGCAATTTCTTCTCTTTTTACATAAGCCTTCGGGTTAATGTAAATTTCATCATCATCTAAAATTTCATATTTAAAGCAAAAGGCAAGTGAATTAAGAGCCCAGTCCGATGTCTTTACATAATCAGGAAACTGTGAAAGATAAGAGCGTATTTCGTAGTCTGTAAGGAGAGCGGATTTTCCCGAATATATGTACGCTCTTTCAATCATTGCAGAGGCTTCTTCTTTGGTGATTTTGCCGTCAGGGTTAAAGGAATTGTCAGAAACCCCCTTTATTATCCCTGTTTCATAAAGTGAGGTTATATAATCATAGAACCATTTATCCTCGCTTACATCTTTAAAAATACATTTCTTGTTTGTAATCGGAAGAGCCAGTGCCTTTACCATAAGCGTTGAAAATTCAGCTCTTGTCATACAACCCTCAGGGTCAAATGAAAGCTCATTTTTCCCCTTGATAATTTCCATTTCAAATAAACTTTCTATTTCCTTTTTGTATTTTGACAGGTCTATATCGGTAAAGGAGGATTTGCACTCCTCTTTTTTAAATTCCTTGTCCTCAAGCTTTAAGGAAAGGGAGTCCTCCATATTATAAAGACCATTTTTGTCCGAAATAAATCTTTCTAAAGAAGCAAGGGCATAGGCTGCCTGTTCGGTAGCCATTAAATCATAGTCGTTGTCGCTTTTTATATGTTTAAAGGAATTATTATTGATAAGATATTGCTGTAAGCTGTCAAAGAGGGTATTTTCATTTTTTATAAAACGGGGGTCGTTAATACCTGTTTTCAGCTCACATAAAGCAATAAGCATTTGTACCGAGCTTTCAATATTATCCTTGTCATAAGAAGAAAAGCTTCCGTCTTTATTTTGTTTTTCTGACATAAGAAGAAGTGCTGTTTGAGTAGCTTCTTTAACTTTCTCATTATCCTGATATTTTGAAAGAGCTTGAAGTGCCATTCCTGTAATATCAGGGTCAGAGGTATCGCCGGATAGTGCCCAGCCCCCATCACTCTTTCTGAGAGAAAGAATATTCTCTATATACATTTCTCTTGTTGCCTGAATTTTTGCCTCTGGATTAACAGGAATGGTATATCCCTTTGTATCAAGAGCAAGAAGAGCAAATACCGAGCCGTTTATTCCCTGGAAAGTAACCTTTTCAAAATCTGCAAGAGGAAGTAAAAGGTTATATCCGTAAAAATCAGCAGGATTTATGCCAAGTGCCGAAAGAGCAATAACTGCCCTTGAATATTCGGTGTATTTTTTTGAATGTAAAATTCCCTCATTTTCATCGAGCTTTTTTAAAAGACTGTCAGTGTATTTTTTATAGTACTCCTTCTTAACATCAAGACTTCCTCTTGCAAGAGAAAGAATGGTCCATTCTCCGCCAACCTGACCCGAAATGGGCTCTTTAACCGTATTCAATAAAAATTCATTGGTTGCTTTTGAAAGTTCTTTTACCTTGGTTATGATTTCAGAATTAATTTGTGTTTTTTCATTTGACTTACCTGACCCTCCCGAAGAGCTTTTTATGTAGGATTTTCCAATATCATTACCGCCATCTTGCGTATAAAGAATTTCAACATAATCCTTGTTTTTTAAGCTGTATGAAACGATTGAGCAGTCAGGGAATTTACCGTTAACCCTGAACATCCATCCGCTTTCATTACCTTTGTCAAACTCATTAAGTCCCTCAATTCCTTTAACATATACACCGTAAGCTGAGGTTTCAGCTTCAACCGAAAGACCTGTTTTCATAAGTAAATCATAAGGGGAAATACCTTTTTCAACAGTATAGGTCTTTTTGGAAAGATATACCTTTCCTTTGGGATCGGCAACTTTTATCGATACCTTGATGTCTTTTGAAGCTGAAGAGGATGAATTATTCTTTTTGGTAACGGTAATTTTTGCAACTGCAGGTACAATGGAAAAATCATCTTTATATGCAACCGCATAGTAATCACCCTCCGAAATACCTTTCGGAAAGCTTAATGTAACCTTACCCGAGTTGTTTGTAACCTTTGCTTTAAACTGATTGTTACTTCCGAGAATAAAAACCTTTGCATCAGGACAGGGGGAGAAAACCGAATTCCAGTTTTCATCATATCCGCTCTGATAATTAAGGGTGAGGGTAATGCTGTTTCCCTGAGCAACAGAAACCTTGCTTTCGTTAAAATAGGAGTATGCATCAGAGTAGTAGGTCGTGTCATAATAATTAAAAGCGGTAAGAATATCACCATTTTTAACTTCATCAAGAGGACTTAAACAGCTCTTATGATTAATATAATAGCCTACAGCGGCAGGTGCATCAGCAGTCCCTTTGCCCCAAAGAGTTGCAATAGAGAGCCCGTATGCACTCATATAGGTTGCATAACCTGCTTCCGCTCCGCCCGAAAAGTATGCTTCGTGAGCGGCAAAGAGTGCCTCATCAACCGTAAGAATTCCGTCTTCATCAAGGTCGCATACCGTTATCGGTGCCATTGCCATATTCTCTGCAAGTCCACCCTCTGTAATAATATTAACATAAATCAAAGCATCTTCTGCTTTTGGGGTTTCTTCTTCAGGAATTTCAAGAAAGGGAATTTCGTCATTATAAATTTCTCCAATATTGGAAAAATCCCAGTAGGAAATATTTTCTTTATGTGCTTTTCTGTAACTGTCAAAGGCCTGGAAAGCCTGAACGGTTGTCATAGCGTTTACCGAGCCGTCATATAGAAATCCGTTTGACTCAGAGCTTTTATATTCATTTAAAGCAGTAATAACATTCAGTGATTCATCTCCGAACCCGTTTTCAGGGGCGGTAACATCAATTCTGAGCCCGGAAAGCAGGATTATTACCTGTGCCAATGTGTTCGGATTATCTGAATAAGTAAAATCTTCGGATATAATGCTTTTTAAGTAATCCATTCCTTTTTCAAATTCTTCCGGGCAGGTATCCTTGTATGGAGTAAGTGCCTGAAGGCATATTGCGGTAATGTCCGTATCCGGTTTTTCAGTATCGAAAAGTCCGAAGCCTCCGTCATCAAGCTGATAGGTTAAAAGCTTTTCTAAGATTTTTTCTCTGCTCCAGATTGCATTCTCGGGAATAATTGCCCCTGATACATCAAGTGCAATAAGAGTATAGGAAAGTGCATTTGAGCTTTCCAAAACAGTTTCATTGTTATAAAGAAGCTTTAATAAATCAACTCCGTCAATGTTTTGAGGATTTTCTCCCATTGCTTTTAGTGCTATAACAACACGGGAAATATCCGTAGCCTTTGTGGTTTCCGACCAGCTTTTCACCGTATCGGTAACCGAAGAAAGATAACATTCTTTAATCTCTTCGGGTATGTCTTTTCCGCCACGGAGGAGAGTAATAAAATACCACTCATATCCGTATTTTGCAGTTTCTTCGGATAAGCTTTCTTTTAAAAAGCCCGTGCATGAGCCTATGGAGTCGCTTATAATATCATATAAGCCTGTCCTTTCTGTTGCATCATTAATCTGAGCCCCGGCTGTGAAAATCAGGCTGACACAAATTAACAAAGTCAGAATAATACTTGTGATTTGTTTCTTTTTCATTGTTTTTCCTCCTTCTTTTCGCCGCAGACAATAAAAAAACTGCGGCAATTTTAAATTAATAAAATTACCACAGCTGAGTTTTCCTGTGAGTTACCACAATTTGCTTTTAAAGCAAAAACATCAATCCTTTTTTAAAAAAGTACGGACTAATACCAAAGCAGGTCTTGTGACTCATATTCTCAGGCGCTTATAAGTCCTGCCTTCTCGGTTTCCCAATGACTGACTTTCGTCAACGGACTTAAAAACATCGAATACATACACCGTCAGTTTACGTTGAGGATTCGCACCTCATTCCCTTTTCACCGATTGCACCCTTACGGATGCAGTCAACACTTTGTGTGATGTACCCGTATGATAACATAAGAAAATTAAAATGTCAATAATTTTTGTCATAATATAGAAAATATCCCCGTTGAAAAACTTTGGTTTTCAATGGGGATTTTTTAAGTTTTTTTTCTATTGAAAGTGGTAGTAGATAGTTCTATATCAGATTATCATTCTTATTTGTCTTTCTGTATTCTGACGGTGTAAGTCCGAAGCTTGTCTTAAAGGCTCTTACAAAATATGAATAGTTATTGTAACCGCATTGATAAGAAATTTCTTCAATTGAAATATCGGTATCCGAAAGCATTGCCTTGGACTTGTTAAGTCTTAATGTGTTTATATATTTAGATGGTGCTACACCGTATACTTTTTTAAATACTCTTCTGAAATGACTGTCCGTAATTCCCGAAATTTTTGCAATATCCTCCTGGGAAAAATCATTCTTATCAAAATTCTTGTGAATAAAATCAACCGATTTTCTTATAGTGTAACCGCCGTTATCATTGTTAATGGAAGTGTGATGTTCTTCTATAATTTTTGTAAGAACATCATATATTATTTTTCTTATTCTTGTCTTGTAGCCGAAAGGCTGAATAATACTTAAGTTGTAAGCTTCTTTATACTTGCTTAAAAAATACTGAGGGTCCTTGGGAGTAAAGATAACAGGGAAAGGAAAATCAGTACTGCTCTCACCGTTTGTCTCATAAGAAAACAGAAATGAATAATACTGGTGAAGCTCATTTCTAACTATGCCGGTATATTTCTTGTTTTTTGGAATACATAGTAAGGTATTTGCTTCCTCTATATATTTTTTCCCGTCTACTATAATGTCGCCACCCTTTGTAGTGTAGAAATCAATATGTGCATAATAATGGGGTTCTCTTACAGTTCTCCAGTTCTGAAGACCTTTATAGCTGGGGACGTAAACTTCAATAAAATCGCCTAAAATAATGTCAAAATCAGGATTATTCACAAAATTTTCCTCCTCACTAAAGTCTTAATTTTATTTTAACACCATATTTTTAAAAGTCAACCAAATCCAATATATTCCGGTTAAAAATATGTTCGAATAGTGTATTTATAATCATTATATATATTGTTACACAACATATTTTGTGCTAATGTGATAATGAAACAATAGCAGGATGTCTTATAGGGAGGCTTTAGACAATGGAATTAAGACTTGAAGATTTATCGGTTGAGCAGAAGATAGGCCAACTGATTTGTGTAAGAGGATATGTAGACGAGGATGATAAAAAATTCATCCTGGATATGATAAAGAAAAAGGCTGTAGGCGCAGTTCAGATGACATTCCGTGATGATCGCAGAGAATTTATGAAGGAAGTGCTTGAAACTGCCGATTATCCTTTGCTTGTATGTGCTGATATGGAGAACGGTTATCTTGGTGGTAAATACAGATATCCTTATCCGTTGGGTCTTGCGGCTTCGGGGGATATGGATTTTGCCTATAATTTAGGAAGAGTTACCGCAATCGAAGCTAAAAGAGACGGTGTCAATGTTGCCTGGGGGCCTGTGGTGGATGTAGCACTTAAGGATTCTGTATGCAGAGTAGGGCGTTGCTTCGGTGATGACCCTGAGTATATTTCCGAATTTGCAATTTCTATGATAAAGGGCTTTACTGATGAGGGAATGCTTGTAACCATGAAGCATTTTCCTGACGGAAGCGATGTTAAGATTGATACTCACATGCAGGTGGGAGTATCTCAGCTTACAAAAGAGGAGCTTCTTAAAAAGGATATTATTCCTTATTTAAGAGCAATGGAGAAAATAAATCTTCCGGGGATAATGACCGTACATAAAATATTTGAAAAAATTGATCCGGAATTTCCTGCAACTATGTCTCCGGCGGTTATCGGGATTATAAGAGAAGCAGGTTTTGACGGAATAATTATGACTGACTCTTTAGCAATGATGGCAATCGTTCAGAATTACGGCGAAAGCGAATGTTGCGGTCTTTCAATCAAAGCAGGATGTGATATGGTTCTTCCCAATTATCGCTTAAGCTATAAGGAAAGCTATGAATATCTGATGGATTCGTATAAAAGAGGCGTATTTGACGAAGAAAGACTTAACGATGCTGTCCGCCATGTATTAGAGGCTCAGAAAAAGGCAAGTAAACCTGCAACCGTAAATGAAGTTCCCAAAGAACTTCAGAATATAGTTGAAGAAGCCAAGAAAAGAAGCATCTGCTTTTTAAATGACGGTGAGCATACACCGAAGCTTTCGGAAGATACCAAAAAGCTGTTTGTGATGTTCCACGAAAATCTGTATGATGTTGATGGTATAAGCCGTGAGCTTGAAGCCTCATATCTCTATTCCAAGGACAATGTTTTAGAGAAAAAAGA
Source organism: Clostridia bacterium (assembly GCA_045658425.1). Classification (GTDB taxonomy): domain Bacteria; phylum Bacillota; class Clostridia; order UMGS1840; family HGM11507; genus SIG450. The sequence goes on from JAZOVB010000102.1 coordinate 34,927, forward strand.
AAAGTTTATAAAAGAATTTAAAGGCTCAGATGCAGTTTTAATAAACGAGTTTCCGAATCAGCTTGAAATAGAAAGGGTATGCGATGAGATTTCAAAGTATGATGAGGTAATATTCTATATTTTCTGTAAAACCTCAAGCTACCTGGGGAGCGATAACATTACAAAAAGAGCAGAAAGTCTTATTAAGGCAAATCTTGATAAGTGTGCTGCAGTTATCCATATAGGCAACCCCTATGAGATTGAAAAGTACAAAGGTGCGAAACGGGTAATCAGCCATGTTTACGGAACCGATTGTGATGATTATATAATTGATGTACTTAAAGGTAATTTTAAACCAACAGGCAAAATTACCGTTGATATAGATTTTTAAAAATAAGGAGGATGACTATGAAAAGAATTTTATCATTAACATTGGCTTTGTCGCTGATACTTTCTTCATTTGCATTTAGCGTACTTGCAGATGATGCGGCACAGCTTAAAACCGTAACCGTTGAAAATGCTAAGCTTACACCTGCATTTTCACCTGAAGTTTACAGCTACGATATAATCGTAGACGATGAGGAAGCAGCTCTTCCTGAAATTGAATATACCTTGAAGGACTTATCTTCAACCGCTTCGGTAATTAAAGAGGCTGAGGTTTTAGGTGATTATACCGAAATCAAGGTTACTGCTACCGATTCAACCGAAAATGTTTATAAGTTCATTTATCGCGCACCATACGGAATTTCTGCAAGCCCAACCAATACTCCGATCAATGGTATTGGTTCTTCAGTTCGTGGCGACAGACCTACATATACAATGGGTGATGCTACAAGAAACTATACCTGGTTATTAAAAGCAGCAAACTCTACTTATCCGGCAGGACTTACATATATGCCGATTTATAAATTCAGCATCGCAGATGTTGAAAATATAGACAGCTTCGGAAAATTTGAATTAAGACTTGCATTCCATACAAAGCCATCCGCTAATATTGATATAGCAATCAAGGATACCACTGCCGTTGATACTTGGGAGCATTCTACTACCTACGATACAGCATTTGGTAAAGGTAATACCGCTCCTTTAAAATCAGAGGGTGCAGTTGTATATAACACTGAAAACGCATCTACCAAGGTAAGCGGATATTTTATGGCATATATCGATATAACAAGCCTTGTAAAGAAGAAATATGCTGAAAATGATACAACCTTTACATTAGCTGTCGACGTACCGGAAAATATTGCAGCAGAATTCAAAATGTTTAACCATGTTGTAACAAACACTGCACTCAGACCTGCAATTTTATGCTATCCGATAGTGAAAAGCTCCGAGGCTTCATTAAAATCCGTTACAATAGCAAACGGTATAATGGATAAAGAATTTGACCCTGCAACCTATGAATATACTGTCGGTGTTGCAGAAGGCGAAGAAGCAACCATAAAATATGTTTTGGAGAACAGCCATGCAAATGTTGAATATACTCCCGGCGCAAAAGTAGGGGAAACCGCAATAGTTAAGGTTACCTCTCAGGATGAATCTACTGAAAAAACCTATACATTCAATTTTATATCCTATGCAGACTTCGGTATTACCGAAGCGGGTGAGTTTAAAGTAAAAGAAACTTTCTTTACAAACGGAGAAGGTAAAATCGATACACTTACCTCCGGCGATGAAATCAAATTCAACGCATCTGCTACCAATCTTAATATCAACAAGAAAAATGTAACTCTTGTTACTGTTGTGAAAAAAGACGGTACCATCATTGAAGATGGTGTTAAGATAAAAACTATCGAAAATATCAAAACAGGAAATGTTGACCTTTCCTCTGATAAAATCGAGCTTCCTGCTAACGTTAGCGGTGTAACCGTTGAAGGTTATATTTTCGAAACAGATAAAGAATTACCGCTTTGCGATAAAGCTGCAGTTCCGGCTTCAACTCCTGCAGCTACAGTAACCGAAGCAACCAAGGCAATCGAATTCAAAGCTGACGGATCTAATCTTACAATTTACGGTAAGGGTACTCCTTCAAGCTACGTTCCCGTTGTTCTTATTGCTCCTGAAAAGACACTTGCAGATATTACCAAAACAAACACCTCAGCTGTTGCAGGCTTTGATCTTGTAAAAGCAAATTCCGAAGGTATATGGGAAACAACAGTTGGTATGCCGACTGCAAACGGTTACTACACCGCATATATTCCTGCGGACGAGGACGGGGAAAGATTCCTATATGCAAAGCTTTCCGATAAGGTAGCTATTATCAATAATGTTTACGCTGAAATTTATGAAACATCAGATAAAACAACAGCACTTTCAAATATCAAGACTATTCTTGGTTTAACCGATTCCCAGAATATCAATGATGAAATTTTAGCTGTTGAAACAAACGTTTACCCTTCATTAAGAGAAGAAAAGGTAATTGCACTTGTTTACGGTCTTTCAAAGGAAGAAAATTCAGTTAAACCTGAAGCTTCCACCGAGGACGATGTTTTAGATTTTGTTGCACTTTATAACAAAGCAGTATTTATTGCAAAATTAAATGCAGGAATTAAAATTCCGGTAGTTGATATTATTGACTATTTTGGCTTTACCGATTTAACCGCTATTCATGATTTAGTATCTGCATCAAGTTCAGCATCTGTTGATGAAAGCATTCTTAATAATGATATCGAAACAATTGAAGAGCTTTATGATGTAGTAAGAACCAATGTAATTATTGACTTAATAGTTAGCCCTGAAAACGTTTCAAGCGCAAAATCCGCTCTTGAAACCTACGGCGAAAGCATTGGAATTTCTCTTGTTAAATACAATAGCGTAGCTAAGAAGGATGCACTTGTTCAGGAGCTTGTTAATAACGGCCCATACGCAACAGTTGCTCTTTTACAAAGCAAGCTTGATTCCTTAAGCGTTAAATATCAAAAACCTGCAGCACCTGCACCATCAGGCGGTGGCGGAGGTGGCGGAGGCTCCACAACTCCGATAATAACACCTGCACAGGGTACAGGCACAGGCGGTCAGGGTGCACACTATACAGACGAATTCAAACCTGAATCAGGTAAGTATTTCGGTGATGTGGAAAGCGACCACTGGGCATATGAGCCAACTAAATTCTTAAATGAAAAAGGCATATTAAAAGGAATGGATAACGGCAATTTTGAGCCGTCTCGTTCCATAAAAAGAGAAGAATTTGCAAAAATTCTGGTTCTTGCTTTCGGACTTAAAACAAAAGGCGAGGACAAAGCATTTGCTGATGTATCTGAAAATGAATGGTATTATGAATATGTGAAAATCGCATCTGAAAACGGTATTATAAACGGTATCGGTGAAGGCGTATTCGGTGCAGGCAGCGAGCTTTCAAGACAGGATATAGCAGTAATGCTTGCAAGAGTACTTGATAAAACAGAAACTTCTGATGAAGCTTTTGCAGATGACAATGAAATTTCGGATTATGCAAAAGATGCAGTATATACACTTAAGAGCTTAGGCATATTAAACGGAACGGGAAATGGAAGCTTTGAACCAAAACGTGCCGTAACAAGAGCCGAATGTGCAAAAATTGTTTATGAACTTATTAAAGAATAGGAGGGAATGAGAATATGAAAAAAATATTATCTTTAGTAATAATAATGTCTGTTATTTTAAGTAGTTTTCCGTTTACCCTCGCAGTCGGTGCGGCTTATGAAGCCCCCGAAAGCTTTTTGGAGATGGAAGGCGTTTTAAAGGCATTTAAAATTATCGAAGAAGAATTTACAGTTTCAAAAAGAGAATTAACAAGAGCTGAATTTACCGCTATGATAATAAAAGCGGCAGGTCTTGGCGATTTTGCCGGAGCAACTGAAGGCTCTTCATTCTCTGATGTGTCGGCTGACCATCTTTATGCTCCATATATAAAAATGGCAAAGGAAAGAGGCTTGTCTCTTGGCTATCAGGATGGCACCTTCAAGCCTGAAGATACCATTACCTTTATGGAAGCAATAGTATATATGATAAGACTTTTAGGCTATACCGATATGGCAGAGGCTCAGAACGGTTATCCGGGGGGATATTTCTTCACAGCATCAAATATCGGACTTTTAAAAAATATCAATATTGCAACTGAAACAACAGTAACCGATGAAATTGCCATAAACTTAATATTCAATGCTTTAAATACCAATGTTTTAGGACAAAAAAGCTTTTCCAAGGACTTATCTTCCGTTACTCTTGTAAAAGGCGAAACCTTGATGTATCAGAGCTTTAATGCAAGAAAAATTTCAGGAGTAGTTGACGAAATTGACTTATCTGCTTTGGTAGGACCTAATGACCTTAATCCTTACTCAATATCAGTTGGCGGAGTTAATATTGATATCGGCAAGCTTATGCCAAACGATTATTTAGGATATAATGTTAATGCTTACTATGTGGAAACTGAAACCTTAAATGTTCTTAAATTTATATGTGAACAGTGGGGAAAAAATTCAGTTGAAGAAGTAGACATAAAGGATATCACATCAATTTCCGACTATAAAGTAAGATATGAAAATGAAAAAGGCAAACCCGTGGAGTTAAGATATGAAAGAGGGGCAGCTGTAATCTATAACGGCGTTTCTACAAAATCCGGCTTCAATATGTCAATATTCAATGATTTAAGCGGAAATAAGCTGGACGGTAAGGTAAGACTTCTTGATAACAATGGAGATGCTGTGGCAGATGTAGTATATGTAGATGCTTACGAAGAAATAGTAGTAGGTAAAAAAGTAAGCGACAGCTATACAATATATGATAAAAAGAATCCATCGAAAAAAGAGGTTCTTGATAACACAGTTGATGACCCGTATACCATTATCTATAATGAGCAGGGTGAAGAAATCACCTTTGGAAAGATAAAAGAGGGAACACCTGTTGTTATCTATAAATCTAAGGGTGATGCATATCAGGGATATATAAGAGCATATACCTCTGAAAGCTATGTAACAGGTACCTTAGAAACAGTTTCCGATGACGGAGTTGCAAAGACAGTTGAAATTAACGGTACATTATATGAGCTTACCCTTTACGGTAATAAATACTTTGATGGTTCACTTGTAGGAAAACAGGTTACAGCTCTTGTAAATAAATTCGGTAAAGTAACCTTGATTGAAAAAGCACAGAGCACAAGCGAAAAATGGGGTATGGTAAAAACAATAATAGACCCTAAAGGCGAAATATCCTATGCCCGTTTTGTAATTTTAACCGAAGACGGTACAATGCAGGAATTTTACCCTGCCAAAAATCTTAAGGTGGACGGCAGAAGCACATACTATAAGCTTGATTATGAATCAGATATAGCTTCTGTTAAGAGCATTTTAGAACTTGCGGCTAAAGAAACCGAGTCAAGACCGGCAGGCAGTGCAAGATATAACACAATGGTAAGATACCGTGTAAATTCTGACGGTAAAATCAATATGATTGATACCGTGTTAGACAGCACAGGCGCAGCTGCAACCAAGAATTCAACGCAGCCTGATGACGTTTTATATATGCATCAGACCGAAAACAATGCAACCTGCGTTGTAACAGGTGCAATCCGTATGATAGGCTCAAGAATAGCATTTGATGCGGTAACTCCTGTTTTCTTATATCCAATAGAACAAAATGACGACGATTACGGCGTAACCGTTTCAGGAAATGTATTCTCAAACGGTATAAAATATAATGCTGAACGTCACACATTGTTTGCTTATTATATTGATGAAGAAAGTACACTTCCTGACTTATTTATTCATCCGGCAACAGGAATAGGCGCATATCAGACTGCAAGCTCAGGCTTTATGACAATGGTACAGAAGGTAACAAACACAGTTGATGAGGAAGGTCAGCCAAAGGTTAAAGTATATGCACTTACTAATAATACAGCGGCAACTTATCTTTGCGACCCTGACTTTACAAGTATTGGTGAAATATCGGTAAAAGCAAGTGACTTAAAACCTGGTGATATATTATATCTTGCTATAAGCAGCTTTGATAATTCAATCGAATCCTTCCAGATAAGATACTTAGTGTCAACCGATATGGTATATAACAACTCTTCCACAAACAGTAATAACAAAAATCAGTTTGCAACATTAGCTTACCCATACAAGGCAAACAGCGAAGGTATGCAGTATGTAATATGCTATGACGGCCTTACAACCGGTACCGGCGGAGCTTTTGTAAGAACCGCGGTTGAAGATATTGAAGAAAATTATAACGATTTATCCGGCGTAGGTGTAAAGGGATACCGTTCCTTAAACTTTAACGACAGACTTCCTATAACAGTTTATGATTCATCTAAAAAAGGTGACAGTCAGGTTTATGCAGGCGGAGTAAATGATATTGTAACCTATCAGGAAGCCGGTAAAGACGTTACAAAGGTAGTAGTGCATACTTATAACTCTGCATATCACCTTCCAAGAGCAATCTTTGTTATTAAATAAAGGAGGGAAAGAAAATGAAAAAACTTATCAGTTTACTTTTATTGGTATCTTTATTACTTGCCCTCTCGGTTACAGGTTTTTCATACGCAATAAGAGAACCAAGACCGGAAGAGGGAACACCTAAGGGTATAGTAAAAACAGCGGACGATATATTCTTTGAAGATTTCACAAGCTACGCAGAAGGCTCGAAGCCAACAAGTGTTATTGTAAAGGATACAGCAAATGACCCTATATCAATAGTAGCTTATGATACTCCCGACCAGAAAGGGAAAAACTGTTTGTATTATCACGATACAACAGGCGCACCTTCAATTACCCTTTCAGTTCCTAAAACAGGTAAAGCTGTTACAATGGAACTGAGAATGAAATTCTGCCAGACAACCACAGCAGGTTTCGGGTTTATTATGAATTTTAAAGGTAACGGTTCGGAAGCCTTCAGACTTACTAAATTCTCAGCGGAAAACGATTCCTTAAGCTTTGTAAACTCTGGCGGAAACAACGTTTTCAATAAAGGCGCTGATTTTAAAAATCAGTGGTTTACAATTAAAGTAAGAATTGACCCTGTAAATAAAGAAACAGGCGTAATTTTAGAAAATGAAAAATTAGGCTCTACCGAGCTTGATATTAAAAGAGCAACAAATGTATGGCATGACAAGGAAAACAACAGAGTTATGGCATACTCTCAAAGCTGGTATAATGAATTTAAAGGTGACGGAGTTGATGAAATTATACTTCAGGCTTACGGAAGTGCAACACACGGTGACTATTATATCGATTATATCAAGCTTACAGAAAATGTTCCTGAATTTAAACCCATAAAGGAAAGACAGGACGGTTCACAACCACAGACAATAACCGACCCAACTGTAAGACTTGTTCCTAATGTTACAAATGTAATGTATAAAGGTGAAGTTAAATATATGGCAAATCCTGTTCTTCTTATAAACGGAAGAGCTTTAGCGGATGTTAAAGATTTTGCAAAATGGTACGGATTAGCATTAAGCGAAGATAACGGAGCTTATAAATTATCAGGGAATTTAGGAGTAATAGAATTTAAGGTTGATGCATATTCCTATACCTTTAACGGTAGTACTGCTTCAACCGATACTGCACCTCAATTTAAAGATAATTGCCTTTATGTTCCGATAAAAAGCTTTGCAAACACTTTAGGAAGTACTGTTTCATGGCAGGATACTCCTGAACAATGCGTAATTATAGAATAAGGAGGTAACAAAAATGAAAAAAATATTATGTTTAATTTTAGCACTGTCCTTAATATTTCACGCAGGAATTTCAGTTTTTGCGGCAAATGAAATTGAATGGCCTTATATTCTTAATACTGCAATGCCCTTTAAACCTGCAGATAACTATGTATCGCTGAATAATCCGCCATCCTTCTCATGGCCTCTTATCAGTGATTATGCAACATACGATCTTCGTATCTGCGAAGACCCTGAAATGACAGTAGAATATAAAAAAGTAGAAAATTTAGAGAGAAACGTATATAACTTCGGCGAAATGTTCGATGTCGAAAAAAAATACTACTGGCAGGTGCGTTTTAAAGACGAAGGCAAAACATCAGTATGGTCCGATGTAAGAGAATTTATAATCGACTCAAATGCAGTTGATTTTACAATGCCTCAGTTTACTGAAGCTTATATTAAAGATGCAATTATAAAAACTCATCCAAGACTTCTTACAAATGATGTTAAAGATTTGGAAAAATTACAGCAAATAACCGATGAAACTCATCCTTACTCAATGTCAAAGCTTAAAACCAATGTTTCAAATGCTCTGGCAAGAGGAATACCAACCAATGAATATCTTAAAGAGATGTGGGAAAAAGGTGAATACGGCGGTAACGGTAAAAACTATTATATGTATGCGGTAGATGTTGCTAATATTGCTTTAATGTACCTTATCACGCAGGAAAAACAGTATCTTGATAAAGTTGAAGAGTATCTTATGGCGATGCAGCACTGGAACGAAGGGAACAAAGACCAGAGATGGATTTATTTTGATTCCCTGACCGATACAACAGAACCGTATTTTATAAACTCACTCGCTTATGCTTATGACTGGTTATATAACGACTTGTCACCGGAAGCAAGAAAAGCTGGTGTTAAGGCTATAGAAAATCATCTGAATAACTGGTATGAAAACTACGCTGACGGAAAAACAAAAGCGAATATGAGATCACTTTATGCAAAGCCTGACGCATCTCACCAGTGGAGAGTAAGACAGCTATCTTTAGGAGCTTTAGCAATTTACGAGGATTCTCAGGTTGCAAGGGATATGATTACTCATATTCTTCCTCTTTATGCTCATGCACTTCCTATGACAAGAGACGATGGTTCTTTTGATAATAACCCGTTCTACTATACATCTTCCGGTATTCAGGACTTTGAATTTTCCGAAAGCTTATATAGTGCATCAAACGGAAAAATCGATGTAAGAAACAATGTTGCTTTCCAGAGTAGAGACTTTTACCTTACATATCAGTGGCCTGTTGGCGGTTTTATGTCAATCCTTGGTGACCAGAACAGACAGACAGCCGCAGGTGCAACAACATATAGTGTAGACATTCTTGGTATTGTAGCATCTGATGCCTATAACGATATTCAGAAAGGCATAAATGCCTGGATGCTTAAGAAAAATGGTTTTAGCAAAGACGATTATCTTCAGGGTGACTTTGTTCAGACAATTTTATGGAATTATAACCAGGATGTAGAGTATATCACTCCTACAATGCTTGAAAACTCAAAGCTATTTAACGATTCGGGTATTGCATCACTTTTCTCTGATGTTGCAGACGATAATAAAATCGCTATGATTTTCAGATCGAGCGAACACGGGTCACTCGGTCATATGCATCCTGATAATAACAGCTTCTTTATTCAGGCACTTGGCGAAAACTTAGCAATTGACTCCGATTACTATGATGCTTATCTTAGCCCATTTGACTTAAACTGGAACAGAAAAACCTATGCTCATAACTCCATTACCTATGATATAGGTGAAGGTCAGCCGAAGGATGACGTTTCCGCAAAAGGTCATATCACAAGCTTTGCAACTCATGCCAACTTTGATATCGTGGGCGGAGATGCAACTCAAGCATATAAAGGCGGTCTAGGTAAATATCAGAGAGATATTATCTATGTAAGACCTGATACATATATAGTAATCGATGATTTAAAATCAAGAGCCGATAAAAAATCTGAATTTGAATGGTGGATAAATGCCAACGGTAAAATAAATGTGTATGAATCAGGTAAAGGTCTTCAGATTGCAAAAAATGAAGCAGCTTTGGATGTAAAGGTTGCTTACCCTGAAAATATTGAAGCCTTTTATTCCGAAGGATTTGTAGGACCTGACGGAATTTCTGCAGGCTTGCCAACCAAAAACTGGACACCTGATAATGAAAGCAGAGTTTATTTTAAAACCGAAAAAACAGACTCAACAAAAATTGTTACCCATATGAATGTTCATAAGGTAAGAGACGGTCAGGCTTATGTAAAAGAAGAAAGAATTGATAACGTTCTTAAGCTTTCTTTTGAAGACGGAACAATTTCTTATATCAAGCTTGATAATGCCGAATCAGTAACCGTTGACGGCTTTACATTCTATGGTACAGCTCTTACCGTTAAAGATGACAGCTATTTAGTAGTTGACGAAACAAACCTTTCATATAACGGCAACTTGTTATTTGAAGCAGGAATGCCTGTAAGCTGTGCATTCGGCGACGAAGAAGTTTCATTCTCATCAATGGATAATGAAACAACTGCAAAAATTTATCTTCCAAATACCGAAAAAATGACCTTAATAAGAGATGAAGAAAGACTTCCTCTTAACTTTGGAGAAAATAAATACACTATTAAAGCTGATAAAGCTGGTGACTATGTAACCTTTAACCTGTATTATGGAACATATCACATTTATCTTAACGATAAACCGCTTCCGGGTGCAGAAACCGATGTTACCGTTAATATGGTAATCGACGGTGAAGCAATCACCAAAACAGTTAAGGGTACAATAAACGGTAATCAGATTTATGCTGAATTCTTACCTGAAGATAAAGATGCTTCCTATATAATAGGTAAATCCAGCGGTGTTTCAGGAAAGCTTACAAATCCGGGTATGCTGGTAACTGCAAATGAAGATTCACCGATTGTACTTAATAAGAAAAATGCCTATGTTGAATTAAAGAGAGTAAATCAAATTAATGTAACACGTGTTGAAGACGAAAATCACGATGCTTTAGAAAGCGCAGTAGGAGATTCTTACCTTTCTGCTGAAAAATTCTCTTTGGCTGTTGGTAACTATAGCGTTGTATACTGGGATAAGAGAGGGGATGCTTCAATCCCAAGCCAGTATGTAGAGCTTAACGACTACACCTTACAGAGCTTAAATAACAGAGGCGACCTTGTAGTATGGACTCTTAATGTTCCTGAAAGCGGATACTATGATGTTGTAATGTCCTGCTCAACCTTATCGGGACAACCTGCAGCAAGACTGTTAACCATCGGTGATGTAGCATTCAGAGGTCGTTTCCAGACTGAAATATTTAGTGACCTTGACTCTTACAGATTTAAAACAAGGGTTTATCTGGAAAAAGGAAAAGCTGATTTAACCCTTTATGTAACAGAGGGCGGTCAGATGATTTACGACTGGGTTGGTCTTATTCCTTCGGATAAATAATTCAATAAGGCTCCCTTGTGTAAAGGGAGCTGTCAACGGAGTTGACTGAGGGATTGTAACCTGCAAAAATAAAAAAGAGTTCGAAAGGATGTGAACTCAATTGATAAAAAGAATACTTGCATTTTCCTTAATCTTAAATATAATCTTAGCAGGAGTAACGGCTTTTGCCGTTCCCTCTGCCGACTATGTTTTTTACGATAACAATGAAGGCGAGCTTTATATTTTCGGTAACTTTGATAAAAGAGACAGCGTTGCAAAGGATGTGGGAATCTTTGCAAACGGTAAACAATTCAGTTATGCAAAGGATGGCAACACCGAAAATTTAGAAAAGCAGAACAGCGAGGCTTCCCCTAAATTCGGTATAGGACTGATTGCACCGAAAAGTTATCTTGGAAAAGTGGATATTTATCCTTATGCAGAATATTCAGACGGTTTTTTTATGACGGGAAATACAGTATCTTACGATTCGGTAAAAGAAGAAATAACAAGTCCGAAATCCTTGCTCTTTGAAAACTTTACCGGGTATCAGGAAGGTTTAACAATGGGAAGTGATAATAAATTCCCTGATAATCAGAATATAATTACAAGAGTATATTCTGATACTCAAAGCGTATCGGTAGTTAAAGCCGAAGATGCAAATCAAAATGAAAAAAATATGCTTAAAATTTCAGATAAAAGCAGCCGTTACGGTTCAGCTTTAGAGATTACCGTTCCCGAATATGAAAGAATCTTAACCTTTGAAATAAGATTTAAACTTAAGAAAACCACTACCGATGGTTATGCTATGCACATAAACTTTTATGGGGATGCGGCAAGAACCAAGGAAGCCTTTTCCATCCAGAAAGACACAAGTGCAACCAGTGGCCTTTACTATGTAAACAATGGCGGCAATACCACTTTTACCGGCGGAGTTAATATGGATGGCGAGTGGTTTACCATGAAGGTAAGAATGGATACTCTTACAAAGCAAACTGCAATCAGCATTGAAGGTGAAGCATTTTCACAGGATGTAAGTGAAACCATTAATGCATATAATTATGTATGGCAGGATCTTATAAACAAAAAGGTTTTAGCATATAACCAACCATGGTATTACGAGTACGACAGCGGAAATATAAAGAAAATTTATATCTCAATCGTTTCGGGAACCTGCGGTGATTATTATATAGACTATATTAAATTAGGTGAGGGCGGAGAAGAAATTTATCCTGTCCGTACCCGCGCGAAAAGTCAGCCTTATAAAACTATCCCCGACCCCGCACCAAGATACTGAGATTAATGCTCAGATAATACATAATTGTTCGTATAGTTTATTTACGATTTGTTTTAAAAATGGTAAAATCACAATAAGGAAAAATTTAAAAAGGCGAAATGGGTATACCCATTTGATTGTATATAGAATATATACAATGTAAAGAGCTTAATTAAATATAAAAAGGAGAGATTTTAATGAAAAAAATTGCTTTAATCCTTGCAGCTTTAATGATGTTTTCAGCAGTTTCAGTTCTCGCTGCACCAAGTGTTGAATATATCTTTTACGGTGTAGATGAAAAAACTGACACCAACTCATATTTTGTGTTTGGGAAATATACCAATAATTTCCTTAAATATAAGAACAGTGTCGGAGATGCTGTTGAATATACAGATGTTGCATCTGATGTTGGTGTATACTACAAAGGTAACAAGTATAGTTATGTTAAAGATGGCAACACCACAAACAAATCAGGTCTATATGGTATAGCTTTTGATGATGTTAAAGATATTGTAAGTAGCAAAACAGAATTTTCAGTTCAGCCATATTCTGTTGATAAATACGGAGAGGATTTAGGTGTTGAGCAGGAATATGATTTAGCTAACAATGAAAGAAAGTTATCATCAAATGCAAATCTTGCAAGTGTTGCTATAGATAGAGCGCAGGATAATAGAGGTGGGCTTATGGCATTGATGGAACCTGCATTTGATCCTGATACTGAAGAATATACTATTTATGGTTGCTTTTCAGGTGAAAATAACACACTAAAAGATGTTAAATTATATTTTACAACTGAAGATCCTAAAGCTCAGATAAGTGATCCTAAATTCGTTACAGTTAGCGCAAACGGTTATATTCAACCGGGAGATAATAAAGATGCAGAAGGTGTTTATCAAAATTATCAGGAAGTAACAGTTACTGCTGAAAATGGAGAAACTAAAACATATAGATTTAACTTCCATACAACATCAACTAACGAATTTTACACAGATAAACCAAATGTTGCAAGACCTTCAACAATCGGATTTAGTGAATATGAGATGAACGATGGAACATATTCAAAAGAATCATCTGGAACTGTTTGTGCATATCCCATTTATGGTAGCAATCAAAGTAAATATTATGTGTTTGAATTTGGAGTTGTGAATGGAATGAAAACAGCGGAAAGCATTTCTCTTAATCTTTCTAATGTTTTTGTTTATAAGCCACAAGATGGTTCAAACTCCCTTATTGATGTAAAAAAACTTGTGATTGCTGCAAGAGCATATGATGACACAAGCAAACTGGGAAAAATTGGGGGAACATATGTAATTCCAAATGCAGCTACTACTGTTTCTACTGTTACTAATAATTTTTGTCCGTGTGGAATTGATGTAACAAGTATTGTTAAAGATGCAATTGATGCAAATAAGACTACAGTACAGATTGCAGTACAAATAATTGATGCAGAAACAGATGGTTCTTCTAATATAATCGGAGTAAACTTGTATAGAAATAGCTTGATGACAGGCAATAACCGTAGTGTATCACTTTGCTGGAAATAATAGATAGGAGGAAATAGATTATGAAAAATTATATTAAACCAAATATGGAATTATCAAAAATCGAATTAAATCAGAATATTGCCTCCACAGCAGGATTGCAGGACTGGCTTGATAATGAAGGTGCGGAATACAACAATGTTAATATAACACATTACGAGTTATACAGCTAATTCATAATGATACATAAAAAAACGATGTGAATTAAATTCACATCGTTTTTTTATATAAAATTGTTCACTATGATGACAGGTATATTTTGTTGTATTTTTTAATAGTAACTATCCTTTTTTTAATATGTCCCCGCAGTATCGCTTGTCTTTTCTCTAAGATTTTTTACCATTGTAGAATTTTTAATTTTGTCTTTAAGAATATTGTAAAAATCCTGGTGAGGGAAATTTTTAATATCAACAGTTTTATTTGTCCAGGATGAATAGTGAATAGCATTTGAAATTGTAAGACCGTCTATACCTTCTTCACCGGGAGCAAGAAGAGGAGTTTTATTTATTAAAGAATTTGCAAAGTCCTTTAATATTCCCACATGCTGTTCACCTATTCCTGAAACAGGGATTTCACACTTCCAGCATTCAGGTTGTGCAAAAGGTTCTGTATTTTCTTTATTATGTTCTCTTTCGGATATAACATTTCTTTCAAATATCATTTTTTCATTTTCAACAATAATTCTTCCCATATCACAGGCAATTTCAAGTCTGTTTGTTCCCGGTGTTTCACCTGTTGAGGTAATATATGTACCTGTTGTTCCGTTTTCATATTCAAAAAATGCGGTAACATCATCTTCAACCTCAATGTCATAATATTTTCCGTAGGATACAAATGAGGTTATCTTATCAGGCATTCCGAACATCCATTGCCATAAATCAAGCTGATGAGGATTCTGATTGATAAGAGCGCCGCCCCCTTCGTCTTTCCAGGTTGAACGCCATGAGCCGCTGTCGTGATACGCCTGGGGACGGTACCAGGTAGTAACTGTCCAGGATATTCTTTTTATATGGCCAAGCTCTCCCGATTTTACCATATTTCTTATTTTCTGATACATGGGGTTTGTTCTCTGATTATACATAATTCCGAAGAGCTTATCGCTTTTTTTTGCCGCCTCGTTCATTTCTAAAACCTGAGCTGTATAAACACCTGCAGGCTTTTCGGTAATAACATTAAGACTGTACTCGAAAGCTTCTTTTACCAAAGACGGATGGTCGTAATGGGGGACAGCGATTATAACAGCATCGCAAATTCCGCTTTTATATAAATCAGTTGCGTTTTCAAATACTGATACATCAGGATATAATTCTTTTGCTTCCTTTAGCTTCGCCTCTGATATATCGCATATTGCCGAAAGTTCCATTTGAGGAATCTTTCCCTCAGCTACATTTTTTGCATGAGTATGCCCCATATTTCCAAAGCCTATTATACCAAATTTAATTTTTTCCATAATTTACACTTCCTTAAATATTATCAATAATTCTTTTAAGCTTATCAAATGCCAGAGTAAAAGTTCCTTCACCGCTTTTTGGTAAATCAAGCATTTTATCGTCTAATTCAAGATCCTGTAAACCCTCAAAGCTTCCAAGATGAGGTTCCAGACTTACGAACCCTTTATAACCGCTTTCTTTGAGCGATGAAAGGATTTTTTCTATGTTGCCGATTCCCATTCCTGCAGGAACGATATTTTTATTTTCATCTGCATCCTTTATATGCATATATTCAATGTACGGCTTTAAAAGATTAAAAGCATAAGGGTAGGTTTCCACATCGCACTGAACAAAATTTGCAGGGTCAAAAACACATCTTAAATAAGGTGAATTTATCTCTTCTAAGATTTCGCGGCATCTTTTAGCGGTATCACCATAAATATCCTTTTCGTTTTCGTGAAGAAGAATAATATCGTTTTCTTCTGCTATTTTAACAAATGCTTTCAATCTTTCTATAACTTCATCTTTATATTTTGATGCATCCTCGCCTGATGGTATAAAGAAACTGAAAATACGGATGTACTTTGAGTCAAGTTCTTTTGCAGTTTTTACTATTTTTTTAAACAGCTCAAGATGCGGGATAAAATCGTCTTTAATTGAAATTTTTCCTATGGGAGAACCTATTGAAGATGCTTTTATTCCATATTTATTCATAGCTTCCTTAAGATTTTTAATTTCATCCTCTGTAAGAGTTGATATATTTTTCCCATTTATACCGCGTGGCTCAAAATATTTGCTTCCAAGTTTATTTAAAACCTTAAACTGTTCTTCTATATTACTGTCAATTTCATCGGAGAAGCCCGAAAGGGTAAAGGGGCTCATTAAATCCTTTAAATAATCATAGCTCTTTTTAAGGCAAATAAACGGGTCTTCCTCACATTCATCCTGTTCCACAAGCGCATATTTTACTCCTGCTTCTTCACAGGTGGTTATGATTTTTTCCCAGTCAAGATTTCCGCAGCCCACAGGAGCCATTTTGGTTTCGGTAATGTTTTTCATTGCAAGGTCTTTAAAGTGTACGCATATTGCTCTTTTGCCTAATTTTTTTATAAAATCCACAGGGTTTATACCCGCATAAGCTAACCAGTATGTATCAACAATAAAGCTGAATTTTCCATGCTTTATAAAATAATCCATAACATATTCGCCTTCATATTTTAAGAACTCGAAAGAGTGATTATGATATGCAAATTCAATGCCTTCTTTTTTAAGCTTATCATAAATACCGTTCATAACCTCAACAAATTCTTTAACCTTAAGCTCATCTCTGTATTCAGGGGGCATAGAGCCAAGTCCTGCTATTTTACAGCCTAATGTTTTATGATATTTGATTTCTTCATCAATTTTATTTATATAATTATCAAGTGGTCTGTGTGTGCATGTAATCTCAAGGCCGAATTCATCACATACTTTTTTAATATAATCTGCATCGGAAATTCCAAGACCAGATGCCTGAATTTGTTCATATCCGATTTCTTTTATTTTTTTCATACTTTCATAAAAGTCTTCATTTGTGGTTAAAAAATCTCTTGCCGTGTATAATTGCGCGCCGATTCTTCTGTCCATTTTAAAACCTCCATAATTCATAAAAAATTAATATTTACAAAATACTGATTTGTATGCTATAATTATATCAAGCATAGAATTTTAAAGAAATAGACTATATTATTTATTTGTATATAAATTTCATATTATTTTAAGGAGATATTATGGTAAGTAAAATAATCTATTATGGGAATATGTCGGTAGACTGTTGTTTTGATATACCGTCTCATGAAATAGAATATTATGAATTGACTTTTGTGCTTAAAGGCTCAATGACTTATTACGCCAATGGAGAAAAGCTTGTTTTGAAAAAAGATGATGCTGTTTTTTTAAAGCCCGGCACTGTAAGAAGCCGTGAACGGGGCGAGGGGCATGTTCATTATATAAGCTTCAATTTTCTTGTTAAACCTGAAGTTAATTTGCCTTTTGATAAGTGCCTGAAAAATGTTGTCAATGATGATATGAAAAAGCTTGTTTCGGTTTTTCATTTTAAGCATTTAACCGATAAATTCCATTCAAAGGAAAAATGCTTGAACATACTCAATTACATACTTTATGAAATAATTGATTTTACAAAGCTTAAAAGCAGTAACGAATATGTGGCAAAAATATTTAATTATGCAGCCGAGCATCTTAATGAAAAAATTTCTTTAAAAGATATTGCGGGGTATATTCATTTATCAAAGGAATATACAGCATATATTTTTAAAAGGGAAACAGGGACTACTCTCAGTGCCTACATAAACGAGCAGAAAATTTTGCTTTCAAAAAAACTTATTTTAAAAGAAAATATGACTTTGAATGAAATATCGGCACATCTTAATTTTGCAAATTATGATTATTTTTCAAAAACCTTTAAAAGGTTTACAGGTCTTTCACCCTCCGAATATAAAAAAATTAAAAAACAACTGTAATAAATTTATTAAATGAGGTGTATTTAAATGCAAATGTTATTAAAGGACGGAAAAAGAAAAGCTGTCACATTAAGCTATGATGACGGAGTAATTCAGGATAAAAGACTTATTGATATTATGAATAAATATGGCTTGAGGGGAACTTTCAATCTTAATTCAAGTAAATTCAGACCTGAAGACTGCGAATCTCTTACAGTGCCTACGGGTACTACCAAAGATAAGCTTAAGCTTTCCGAAGCTGTAAAGCTTTATAAAAATTCGGGTCATGAGGTTGCAGTGCACGGATATGAACACCTGATGTTAAATTATTTTACCGACCCTGAAATCGTAAGTGAAATAACGGCAGACAGAATTAATCTTGAAAACGCATTCGGAACAATTGTAAACGGTATGGCTTATGCATACGGAAAATTTAATGACAGGATAGTTGCCTGTCTTAAAAAATGTGGGATAGCTTATTCACGAACTACCGTAAAGGATGAAGAATTTGCTCTTCCCGAAAACTGGCTTTTATGGCATCCTACCTGTCATCATAACGACCCTGAACTTATGGAGCTTGCAAAGAAATTTATTGAGGCACCTCTTCGTAATCTATTCTGCGATTTAAAGGTTTTTTTCTGTGGGGACACAGCTACGAATTTGACCGCGATAACAACTGGGATGTGATTGAGAAATTTGCAGAATATATAGGCGGAAGAGAGGATATCTGGTATGCAACCAATAAGGAAATTTATGAATATGTAACAGCTTATAAGCGTCTGGAAATAAGCATGGATTCAAAAAGAGCTTATAACCCTACCAATCTTACTCTCTTTACAAAAGTCGGGGACAAGGCTTATGAGATTAAGCCGGGGGAAACAGCAGAGTTTCAGAATTAAAAATATATAATGACATAAAAAACAATGTAAAATTAACTTTTATATTGTTTTTTAATTTTGGAAAGGTCTTAATGATGGGTTGCAAAAAATGTCTTATTGATGTATAATATTTTATATTGAAAAAAGAGGTAATAAAAATGAAAGAAATCAAAACTGATAAAGCACCCTCGGCAATAGGCCCTTATTCACAGGCGGTTGTAATAAACAATATGGTATTTACTTCAGGGCAAATTCCCGTAAATCCCGAAAATGGTGAAATTCCCGATAATGTATGCGACCAGGCAAATCAGGTTTTTACCAATATTAAAAATCTGCTTGAGGCTTCGGGTTCAGGTATAGATAAAGTCATTAAAACAACTGTATTTATTAAAAATATGGATGATTTCGGTGAGATAAACAAAATCTATGAAACTTATTTTACAGAACCTTATCCTGCTCGTTCCTGCGTAGAAGTTAAACGACTTCCAAAGGATGTGCTTATTGAAGTAGAAGCGATTGCAGAAATTTAAATGAAAGAAGAAGATTATGAAAAATATACTGATTATCGGCGACATAGTGGGAAGATGCGGAAGAGAGCTTATATTTGAAAAGCTTTCCGAACTGAAAAAAGAATATGAAATTGATTTTGCTATAGTTAACGGCGAAAATGCAACCACGGGGAACGGTATAACCGAGAAATATGCCTATATGCTTTTAGAGGCAGGGGCAGATTGTATAACTCTCGGTAATCACGCTTTCGATAAAAAGGATTTATATAATATGCTTGATACATCAAAGGAGATTGTAAGACCTCTTAATGTAAATCCCGACCTTCCGGGAGACGGGGTTACCGTAATCGAAAAAAACGGCTTTTCTATAGCGGTTATAAACCTTATGGGGTCAACATATATTGATGGTAAAATATCTAACCCTTTTACAGTTCTTGAAAAAGCAGTAGACAATGTAAAGGCAAAATACAAAGTTAAAAATATTATTGTGGATTTCCACGCCGAAGCAACCAGTGAAAAACAAGCACTGGCATATTTTATGGATGGAGAAATTACCGCTCTTTTCGGAACTCATACCCATGTGCAAACTAACGACCTCAGAATTTTAAAAAACGGAACAGGCTATATAACCGATGTGGGAATGACAGGTGCGGAAAATTCTGTTATAGGCCTTGAAAAGGAAATAGCGATAGCGAGATTTAAAGACGGCGATAAAGGAAAATTCAGATGGTCAACACTCTCCCCGATGGTAAATGGCTGTGTTTTCACCATTGATGAAACAACAGGAAAAACAGTTGATACAAAGCTGATATATAAAAGATATTGAAATGACAAATTAAAAATGACAAATTACTTACCTATGTGCTGATTTTTCAAACCGTCATTTGTAATTTTATATCCGGAGGTATAAAAAATGGAAATATTTGATATAATTAAAAGAAGAAGAACAATAAGAAGCTTTAAACAGACACCGATAGAAAATGAAAAGCTTGATATGATGATTGAAGCCGCGCGTGTTGCTCCCTCGGGTGCAAATCTTCAGCCTCTTAAATACATAGTGGTAAATTCCAAAGAGTACTGTGATAAGCTTTTCCCCTTAACCAAGTGGGCAGGATACACTGCACCAATGGGTGTGCCGGGCAAAGAGGATGCACCAACGGCTTACATTATAATTCTTATTGATGAGGATATAAGAAAAGACGGTAATAATGACGCCGCTTATGCAGGGGAAAATATTGTTCTCTTGGCAGAAAGTATGGGTATTGGTTCCTGTATTATCGGTTCGGTTTTAAGAGAAGAAGCGGCTGAAATTTTTGAAATTCCCGATAACTTAAAAATCCATACAGTTATTGCTCTTGGCTATCCTAATCAGAAATCTTCTGTTTTCGATATGTCCGATGATATTAAATATTATCTTGATGAAGCAGGTGATTTCCATGTGCCGAAAAGAAAAAAAGAGGATATAACAAGATATTTTTAATTTGAACTTGAAAAACAAGGAAATATTTGTTAAAATAATAAGGATATATAATATTTTAATATATAGGAGGACTAATTATGAAGACATTAAAACCTTATCTTGATAAGGTAGTAATCAAAATGGTTGAAGTGGAAGAAACCACCCAGAGTGGAATTGTTCTTCCGGGTAACGCTAAAGAAAAACCTCAGATGGCAGAAGTTGTTGCAGTCGGCCCCGGCGGTATTGTAGACGGTAAAGAGGTTACAATGTTTGTTGAAGTAGGCGACAAGGTTATTATCAACAAATATGCAGGTACAGAGGTTAAGCTTGATAAAGAGGAATATACCATTGTTAAGCAGTCAGATATATTGGCAAAGGTTGAATTTTAATTCCGGAGGTAAATAAAAATGGCAAAACAGATTTGTTACGGCGAAGACGCCAGAAAAAAATTGGAAGCAGGTATTAACCAGCTTGCAGATACAGTTAAAATAACTCTTGGTCCAAAAGGCAGAAATGTTGTTTTGGAAAAGAAATTCGGTGCACCGCTTATTACAAATGACGGTGTAACAATTGCTAAAGAAGTTGAACTTGAAGACCCGTTTGAAAATATGGGCGCTCAGCTTGTTAAAGAGGTAGCAACCAAAACAAATGATGTTGCAGGTGATGGTACAACTACTGCTACCGTTCTTGCACAGGCTTTGGTAAGAGAAGGGCTTAAGAATATTGCTGCAGGTGCAAATCCAATGATAGTTCGCCGTGGTATTTCCAAGGCAGTTGATGCAGCCGTTTCAGAAATTATTAAGAATTCCAAAAAGGTAAACGGTAAAGAGGATATTGCAAGAGTTGCCGCAATTTCTGCTGCTGACGAAGAAATCGGAACTTTAATTGCAGAAGCAATGGAAAAGGTTTCCACAGACGGCGTTATCACTGTTGAAGAATCCAAAACAGCTGAAACATATTCTGATGTTGTTGAAGGTATGCAGTTTGACAGAGGCTATATTTCACCTTATATGGTAACAGATACCGAAAAAATGGAAGCTGTTATTGATGATGCCTTTATTTTAATTACAGATAAAAAGATTTCAAATATCCAGGATATTTTACCGCTTTTAGAACAAATCGTTCAGCAGGGCAAAAAACTTATTATAGTTGCAGAGGATATTGAGGGCGAGGCTCTTTCAACTCTTATTGTTAACAGATTAAGAGGTACATTCATTGTTGTGGGTGTTAAAGCTCCCGGTTTTGGCGACAGAAGAAAGGAAATGCTTCAGGATATCGCAATTTTAACAGGCGGTCAGGTAATTTCCGAAGAATTGGGATTTGACCTTAAGGATACAACTATCGACCAGCTTGGAAGAGCAGGTCAGGTTAAGGTTCAGAAGGAAAATACCATTATTGTTAACGGTAACGGTGATGTTGAAAATATCAAAGCAAGAATTGCTCAGATAAAAGGTCAGATTGAGGAAACAACATCTGAGTTCGATAAAGAAAAACTTCAGGAAAGACTTGCAAAACTTGCAGGTGGCGTTGCTGTTATCAAGGTTGGTGCAGCTACCGAAACTGAAATGAAGGAAATGAAATTAAGAATTGAGGATGCTTTGTCTGCTACAAAAGCCGCTGTTGAAGAGGGTATCGTAGCAGGTGGCGGAACAGCTCTTATCAATGCAATTCCTGCTGTTAAAGCTTTACTTGATAAAACAACAGGTGATGAAAAAACAGGTGTTGCCATTGTTCTTAAAGCACTTGAAGAACCTGTTAAGCAAATCGCTAAAAATGCAGGTTTAGAGGGCGCTGTTATTATCGAAAAGATTTTATCAAGCGATGTTAATGTTGGTTTTAACGCCTTAAAAGAAGAATATGTAAATATGATTGAAGCAGGTATTGTTGACCCTACAAAGGTTACAAGATCAGCTTTGCAGAATGCGGCATCCGTTGCGGCTATGGTGCTTACCACCGAAAGCTTAGTTGCCGATATTCCACAGCCTGAAGCTCCGGCTCCACAGATGCCAGGTGGCGGAATGGGAATGTATTAAAAAATTAGGGGATGTAAAAAAACTCTGGAACGCAAAAAGTAGGACATAGTAATATTGAAGACACATAAAACTATAATATTTTTATGTTAAGGTAAAGATTTTTAACAAAATCTTTGAATATTAAACTTTTTGCTATGAATAAATTTAGCCCTCGCTGTATCTCATACAGCTTCGGGTAACTACCCCTGCGGGGCTAAATTTATCCATTCCAAAGCTTTTTTCCTATCCCCTACGGACAACATAAGGGGGTGTTTAAAAAGTTGAAACTTTTTAAACACCCCCTTTTTGTATATAAAAAGAGGTCGGATGCCAAACGGCAACCCGGCCTTTCCTTTATTTCACATTTCTCATTTTTTAAGCTCCCAGAAGATGCTCAACCAATATTTTAATACCCATAATAATTAAAATACATCCGCCCATAAACTCCGCTTTGGATTTATATTTCATTCCGAATACATTTCCAATCTTAACACCCATAAAGGATAACACAAAGGTAGTAGTTCCGATTATTGAAATGGCAGGAACAATTCTTGTATCGGGAAGCAGTGAAAAAGTAATCCCGATTGCAAGTGCATCTATGCTTGTGGCAATTGCAAGTAAAAACATATTTTTAAAGGTAAGAGAATCATCTGTTTCACAGTCCTTTTCCGTGGATTCCTTAATCATATTTGCCCCGATAAGAGCAAGAAGTATAAAAGCTACCCAGTGGTCGAATGCGGTTATGTAGGCTTTAAAGACTGAACCTAAGAAAAAGCCGATAAGTGGCATAAGTGCCTGAAATATACCGAAATAAAGCCCCACCGTAACCGGTGCTTTTAAACTTAACTTTTTAATGGATAAACCCTTGCAGATTGCTACTGCAAAGGCATCCATGGATAACCCGATTCCTATTATAAAATATTCTAAAAATGACAAAGATAATCAATCCTTTACAATAAATATCTTAAATATTATATAACAATTGCTTTTATATGTCAACTGATAAAAGCTTCTATATATTCTAAGTCTATGTTTTTATGGAGACTTAAATTTATTCCGTTGGCAATTATTTTTGATAAATTTTCAATTAGTCTGTCGATTTCTTTTGGCGTTACGAAAAAATCCTTTTCATAGGAAGAATCGGGAGTGTCAGGATAGCTTCCTCTTACAATGGATAAAAGGTCAACTACCGTTGGAACTCCGATTGCAATTACAGGAGTATTAAGTGTGTAACGGCTTATTTCCCCTCTGTTGTTGCCAACACCCGAGCCGGGGGAAATGCCTGTGTCTGTTATCTGCAGGGTTGTAGCAAGTCTTTTTGGGCTTGAAGAGGCAAGAGCATCTATAAGTATAACAAGCTGTGGTTTTAATTCCTTTGAAACTGCACCTATAATATCATTTGTTTCAATTCCCGTAATTCCCAAAACTCCCGGTGAAATTGCACTGACGGGAAGAATATCAGGGTCTAAATGGTCGGGCATATAATCCTTTATGTGTTTTGTTACCATTATTTTTGAAACAACCTTAGGACCAAGCGAGTCGGAGGTAATGCTTCTGTTTCCAAGTCCTACAATCAAAGCCGAAGAATAGCTTAAATCTTTAAGGAGTTTGGATAATTCATTTTTAAGAAGATAGGATGCCTTTTTAATACTTTCGGGGTCGGAAAGCTTAAAATCTTCGCTTTCTAAGGTAATATATTTTCCCACAGGCTTCTTAAGCTCATCTGCGGCTTTTTGATTTTTGATTTCAATGCGGGTAATAACAGCATTGTCAATATTTTTTTTATTGATAATAACCCCTTGAGAATGTCCTTTCGGGTGTCGGTTTTCTCTTTCCTCCAATGCTAAATCTGTTCTTAAATTCATAAACTCAGCTCCTCTTTCTTTATTTTGCCTTGAAAATGCAAAAAATATGAAAAAAAATGAAAAATCTCTTGACATTTAAAGGTTTAAATAGTATAATAAGTGTTGCAATTTATCGAGTAATCGGAGGTGAGTAGTTTGC
>JAZOVB010000103.1:0-1927 GCA_045658425.1 Clostridia bacterium
CCAAAATTCCCGCAAAGGAAATCGAGGATTTGTCAGTTGGGAAATCTGTTGAAATAAGAGTTACCACAAACTCTGACCGAAAGGTTGAGGGGACCATACAATATATTTCCGAAGAAGACGGCAAGGAAGCGGTAGTGGTTATTAAATCCACCAAAAACCTTGATAATATATGGACCTCGGGAAAGGTTGAATTTGAACTTATAAAGAATACCAAAACCGGCTTTAAAGTGCCTCAGTCAGCTCTTATCAAGAGAGATGGTAAGGTTGGTGTTTATGCGGTAAAGGACAGCCTTTATAAATATATAGAGGTTGAAACTGTTATTTATGACGGAGACTATGTGCTTTTAGAGGATAAAACCTCAGAGGGCGTAAGTCAGAGAAACAGTATAATATTATATGATTATGTAGTTATAAATCCCGAGAAGGTAAGAGAAGGAGACTTTGCAAGCTGATGATCAGGGAAAATATAAAAATACTTAAGGAAAAAGTAAATAACGCCTGCATAAAAGCGGGAAGAAATCCCGACGAGATTGAAATAGTAGGAGTAACCAAGACTGTTGATACCGGAAGAATTAAAGAAGCGGTTGAAGCGGGGATTACCCATATCGGAGAAAATCGTGTTCAGGAATATCTTGAAAAATATGATTTCTTTAAGGCGAATAATCTTAAAGCCGATATAATAGGGCATCTTCAAACCAATAAGGTTAAATATATTGGGGAAACCGTAAATATGATACAGTCGGTGGATTCGGTGAAACTTGCTCTCGAAATTTCCAAACAGGCGAAAAAATACAAACGTACCATTCCCGTGCTTCTTGAAATCAATGCAGCGGGGGAAGAAAGTAAGTCAGGGGTATCTTTTTCAGAGGTGTTTGAACTTGTTCATCAGGTAAGTGAAATTCCTTTTGTTTCGGTAAAGGGAATTATGTCAATTCCGCCTGTTTTTACCGATGAAGTAACCGCCAGAGGCTATTTTGAGAAATTATATAAAATTTATGTTGACATTGGCAATAAAAAAATAGATAATATATATATGGATATTTTGTCCATGGGAATGTCAAGAGACTATGAATATGCGGTTCTTGAAGGCTCGAATATGATAAGAGTCGGTACCGGCATATTTGGAAAAAGATAAATCAGGAGGGAAAAATATGGCAAACTTTTTTAAGAAAACATTAGAGTTTATCGGTTTAGGTGATGAGGATGATAATATCGATATCGAGCCTATGAATGATAAGGAAGAACCAAAGGAAAAGAAAAACGATTCCTATTCGGTAAGCCCTAAGAAAAACAAGGTGGTAAATATTCACACAACCACTCAGCTTAAGGTAGTTGTTTATACTCCTAATTCATTTGAAAATGCAAAGGAAATTGCAGATCACTTAAAGGCTAAAAAACCTGTTGTGATTAATTTAGAGAATGTTGAAACTCCGGTTGCAAGAAGAATTGTTGACTTTCTCACAGGCTCAGTTTATGCAGTTGACGGAAGTATCCAGAAGATTGCTGAACGCATTTTCCTTATCGCACCTTATAATGTAGGAATTATGGGCGGCGATGTAAAGGATGAAATCTTAAGAAGTAAAATGGTATTCCCGTACAGTAACTAAAAGTATATGATAAAAAAAGAAACTGTACTCTATAATGCAAAAAATGACGAGGAGAAGCTGCTTCTTTCCCGTCTTTTTGATGATTACCGCAAAGCCTCTTTGAAAAATTATAATACATATTCTGATTTTTTCGGAGAGGAAAAAAATCAGCTTATCGAAATTGCTTTTTCATCTCAGACGGATGTTAAAATGGTAAGCTTCGGAGGCTATCCTGGAGCAGAAAGAGTTATTTGCGCTTTTTTGGCGAATGAGGATAATGTGTTTTTTCCCATTACCTGTCTTGAAATAACAGGTCGTGATATTGATAAGCTTTCCCATCG
>JAZOVB010000104.1:0-1657 GCA_045658425.1 Clostridia bacterium
AAGAAATTGCTAACTTGTTTTATTACACTATATTTCTCATGCTTTTCAAATAACTCTTTTCTAAGTGCAAAGATACGATTGTTTTCCCAATTATAAGAAGACACCCTTGAAAAAACTCTTCTTGGTATATAGAAAATGACATAACAATTTTGTACCAATCTTGCAACACTATAATAGAGTAAACGATTTAAGAAGCTAGACAATCCTAATATGCCAACGTAGAGGACAATTGATTATAAAACTAGAGGACGGCTTTTGGCCGTCCCCATACCCTGATGGCAACTTTTGGTTGCCAGACACCTCGACCTCCCCGTAAATAAAAAGAAAATTGTGGAGAGCCAGGGAGTTGCTTCTTTAAAAAGGTTGTGCTTGTGCACCCTCTAATAATTTCAATGTTTTTGGATTTATCCGCTCAAAATTACTATTTCTCCACTCAATATGAAAATATTCAGGCATAAAATTTATACGTTTGCCTAAAATATATCTTTCTCCCTCGTATTCAATACCAAAAATTTTTCCAGTTCCTTCTCGATAAAGGCCAACCAGTTGTGGAACACCACCTACTGTGGGACTTTCATGTTCCTTTATGGTTTTTGCTACACAATGGAAACAAAAACGACTAGTTCCCTCATTTGGATTGCGTTCTTTCATTAATTCTAATTCGACATTTTTAAAGTCGCTTTTACCACTTCCTCCAATATATACTATCTGGGATTTGTTTGGTAGTATTATTTCTTTACAACTAACACAGCCTTCAACACTTATTATTTCACCTAAATGAAAATCATAATATGATTCTCTTGATGCAAATAAAATTGAAAAGGATGGTTTGGGATTAGGGTAATTTATAAGTGACGATTCAATTTCCGCTCTAACAGAAGATAATTTGTTCATAAAACTATCTTCTGTTTGCTCGAAAATAAACCACAATCTATTTTATATATTATTCTCTCAAGAGTATGAAGTGGAAATAAAACATCCCCACAATAAGCAAAAATATATGGATGTTGGAGGGAGCAAAAAACTTTCATTCCTTCATCGTATTTTGAAGATGACTTTGTGTATCTCCATGAAAAACGACTATCTGCCGCAAAATATATGGAAGATATTTTCCTACCCTCTTTTTTGTTATCAACTCCTACCCATGCTGCAATTAATGTCATTTTTGCGTATCAATTTTTATAATATAGTATCGATTGGTCATTAATCATAAATTATGTAGTAATACAAAATTAGTATTTTTTCATGCATTTAAGATTGTTTCATATATATTTTTTTAGGAACACGAAATAATATTATAGGAAACAGTCGTATCGCAGCCGAGTTCACCAAACCACAGGCAAAGGTAACTCGTGTTCTTTTCGTCCAAGCAAGGTCAAGCCCTGCGGGTGTCGTGGAAAAATCATCCTCGCCCCGTGGGGCTTGCGGTATTTTTCCACACAACCTTGCCTGACGAGAACACGACCTTTTAGAGCCTGTAGTTTGGGAACTCCGGCCCCGAATAGCCGGACTAACAAAAAAATATATAATGTTATGTCACAAGTAGTATCTAACAACACTCAAACAGGTCATACCGACCTGCTATCAGGTATCTTGAAGGTACAAGTGAGAAACGAGGAGAAGATTACGGAGCAAGACCGTATCTATTGCCAGAACC
>JAZOVB010000105.1:0-28657 GCA_045658425.1 Clostridia bacterium
TACTTTTTGTTCTATTTCATTATATATATCAATATTTTCTTCAATAAATTTCTTTGCGTTTTCTCTGCCCTGACCTATTTTTATATCGCCATAGTTAAACCAGGCACCGCTCTTCTGAACAATATTACCTTTAACAGCATAGTCGATAAGGCAACCTGATTTTGAAGCGCCCTGACCAAACATAAGGTCAAACTCTGCTTCTTTGAATGGTGGAGAAACTTTATTTTTAACCATTTTAACTTTAACGCGGTTACCTTTCTGCTCTCCTCCGTCTTTTATAGCTTCAATTCTTCTTACTTCCATTCTCATTGTTGAATAGAATTTTAAAGCCTTACCGCCGGTGGTGGTTTCGGTAGGTCCGTAAGAAAATCCGGTAGACATTTTTTCTCTCAGCTGGTTAATAAAGATTGCGGCAGTTTTGGTTTTACTGATTACACTTGTAAGCTTTCTCATAGCCTTGGACATAAGTCTTGCGTGAAGGCCCATTTTAATATCAGTCATTTCGCCGTCAATTTCGTCCTTGGGAACAAGAGCGGCTACCGAGTCAATTACTATAACATCA
The DNA here is from genome assembly GCA_045658425.1 of Clostridia bacterium. GTDB lineage: Bacteria > Bacillota > Clostridia > UMGS1840 > HGM11507 > SIG450. The sequence continues at coordinate 563 of JAZOVB010000105.1, forward strand.
ATGGCATTACTTCTTATTAACGCTTCTGCAATTTCCAGAGCCTGTTCACCATTATCCGGCTGAGAAACCAGAAGGGAGTCAATATCAACGCCAAGCTGTTCTGCATATACAGGGTCCAAAGCGTGTTCTGCGTCAATAAATGCCGCTTCACCGCCCATTTTCTGACATTCTGCGATTATATGAAGAGCTACCGTTGTTTTACCTGAGGATTCCTGACCATAAAGCTCAACTATTCTTCCTCTGGGAATACCGCCTATACCCGTTGCAATATCCACCGATAAGATACCTGTCGGAATTACCTCAACATTCATAGACGAATTCTGACCCAAACGCATAATAGCGCCTTTACCAAACTGTTTTTCTATCTGCAATAACGCAGCGTCAAGTGCTTTTTTCTTTTCTGCATCTGCCATTTTTATACCTTCTTTCCTATTTTAAATAATTTATCAATGCCGAAAATACGGCGTTTACTGTACTTTGCCTTACTTTTTCACGGCTTCCTTTAAAGTGAAGTTTTTTGGTAACCGTAGAATTTTTTGTTGAAAATCCCATATATACAAGACCCACAGGCTTCTCTTCACTTCCGCCCCCCGGTCCTGCTATTCCCGTAACACTTATTCCTATATCCGAATTGGCAAGGCATCTTACACCTTTTGCCATCTGCGAGGCAACCTCTTCGGATACTGCCCCTTCTTTTTTGAGGGAAACCGGAGACACACCCACAAGACGGGATTTCATTTCATTTGAGTAGGTGACCATACCGCAGTCAAAAACCTCTGAAGCTCCCGGAACATCTGTTATGGTTTTTGCAATAAATCCGCCGGTACAGGATTCGCAAAAGGCAACCTTCATACCTTTGTTTTTAAGAAGCTCCACAGCCTTGCTCTGCAGGGTATCATTATCATAGCCGTATATATATTTGGAAAATCTTATTTCAATCTTTTCGAGAAAAGGCGCTATATTCGCTTCGGCATCTTCCCTGTTCCTTCCCTCTGCCGTTAGCTTTATATGACATTCATTTATTTTGGCATAGGTAGCGATAACGGGATTTTTAACTTTAGTTATTAAATCCGTCAATTCACTTTCCACATAGGATTCGCCTATTCCTGAAAGCTTAACTGTTCTTTCCAGAATATATTTACCTGTTTTTTCCTTTATAAGAGGCTTAACCTTATTTTCAAACATAGGCTTTAATTCATTCGGAGGGCCCGGAAGCAGAATATAGGTTTTCCCCTCATTTTCAAGTAAAAGTCCCGGGGCTGTGCCGTTATCATTTTCAAGAACCTTGCTTCCCTCTATTATATCAGCCTGTCTTAAATTGTTTTCGGTCATTACCCTGCCCAGTTTTTCAAAGTAATCTTTTATTTTAAGAGCGGTTTTTTCATCTCTTACAAGCTTTAAAGAGTTAACCTTAGCTACCTCCTGCTTGGTAAAATCATCATAAGTCGGACCTAAACCGCCGATTGTAATTATAAGGTCGGCTCTTTTTTTGGCGATATTCAGGGCTTCTAGTATCGTTTCATCATCATCTCTGACACTTGTTCTGAACATTACATCTATTCCGAGAGAAACAAGCTCTTTTGAAAGATAGGGGGCATTTGTATCAATTATATCCCCCGTTACAACCTCTGTACCTACTGAAATTATTTCACAAATCAATTTATCTTCCTCCGATATTTACAATAAGCTTTTCGGTTTCTTTAATAGCTTTTTCAACCAGTTCGTCAATTCCCTCAAGCTTAAGCTCTTCATTTCTTATTTCATCAAGATGAGGTTTGGTTTTAGGATGCTTGGGAACAAATACGGTACAGCAATCTTCATAAGGAAGAATCGATGTTTCAAATGTACCTATTTTTCTTGATATTTTAGTTATTTCCTCTTTATCCATACCTATTAACGGACGGAATACCGGAATACTTACAACATCGTTTGTAACATTCATACTTTCAATAGTTTGAGAAGCCACTTGCCCCAGGCTTTCTCCTGTTACAATGGCTTTAGCACCGTTAAGCTCTGCAAGGCGTTCGGTTATTCTCATCATATATCTTCTCATTAAAAGCACCAGCATATCATTTTGCGCTTTTTCGTTTATAAGAAGCTGGATATCGGTAAAGGGTACGACAAAAAGCTCAATTCTTCCTGTATAATCACTAAGAATTTCAGCAAGTTTTATTACCTTTTCTCTTGCTCTTTCAGATGTATACGGATAAGAATGGAAATGAACCCCGATTAAGTCAACTCCTCTTTTGGAAATCATATACCCTGCAACAGGACTGTCAATTCCGCCTGATAACATAAGGGCGCATTTTCCGTTTATACCGAGAGGAAGTCCACCCGGGCCTGCAACCCTGGATGCGTAAACATAAGCACCCTCATCTCTTATCTCAACCATAACGGTTATATCGGGATTTTTTACATCTACTCTGGCATCATTAAAATGCTTTGAGAATATAAACTCACCAACCGCCTGTTGAACCTCGGGGGATTTTAAAGGGAATTTCTTATCAGGTCTTTTAACTTCGACTTTAAAGCTTTTGCCTTTTTGGTAAGCCTCTTCATAACACATAAGAGCCTGATTTTTAATGGCATCCATATCCTTTTCACAGCACACGGCTCTGCAGATATAGAGTATTCCGAAGACCTTGGAAATTCGCTCCACCGCTTCATCATAATCGAAGGAAGCATCCACTCCCTCCACATAAACAGCCGCCTGGAATTTGGTTATTTTATATTCTCCCATTCCCTTTAATTTATACCTTATATTTTTAAGAAGCCTGTCCTCAAACAGATGACGGTTAAGACCTTTTAATATGATTTCACCGTATTTGATAATTAAAACTTCTTTCATTTACACTCTTAACCTCTTTCTTAGAATTTCAATTTCCTCTTTAATTACCGAAAAAGCATATTCTGCTTCTTCAGGACTTGAAGATGCATCAAAGCTAAAACGGATTGCACTGTCATAAACATCTTTGCCGCAGCCCATTATTTCAAGAATTTTCTTTTTCCCCGAATAATTTGATGAACATGCAGAACCGCTTGAAACATAAATTTCTTTTCTTTCAAATGTATGAAGCAGAATTTCCGACCTTAACCCCACAAAGGAAACATTTATAATATGCGGGGCGGAATTTTCCATATCGGTATTTATAACAACTTTTTCCATTTGCGAAAAATTATCATAAAGGTATTGTTTTACATTGTTCATATTTTCCAAATCTTTTTTAAGATTTTTCAGATGCTCTGCTGTTGCAATACCAAAGCCGTATATACCAACGGTGTTTTCAGTACCGTTTCTTAAGCCCTTTTCCTGACCGCCGCCAAGACTTAAGGGAGACACTAAAATCCCCTTTTTTATATAAGCTGCGCCCACACCTTTAGGTCCGTTGATTTTGTGAGAGCTTAATGATACCATATCCGCGCCAAGCTCTTTTACGGTAAAAGGCACTTTCATAAAAGACTGAACACAGTCACAATGGATAAGTGCTTTTGAATTTTTCTTTTTTAATATTTCTTTAATACGCTTTATATCAAATACATAACCTGTTTCATTATTCACATGCATAATGCTTACCAAAGATAAAGAATCGTCAACCTCTTTTTCAAAGGCATCATAATCAAATCCGTTATCCTTAGTACAGGGAATAACCTTAACATCATATCCCTTTTCCCTCAAAGCATCAAACTGATTCATTACTGAGGGATGCTCTACTGCTGATGTAATAACCTTTTTGCCCAGGTGCTTATTTCTTGAAAGGTAGCCCGTTATACACATATTACTCGCCTCGGTACCGCCTGAGGTAAAATATATTTCATCAGAATTTGCACCTATTGCATCGGCAATAGTTTTTCTGGCAAATTCCAGTTTTTTTTCTGCTTTAAATCCCATTGAATGCAATGATGAGGGGTTTCCGAAATCCTCTTCCAACATCAAAAGCATTTCTTCATTTACTTTTTTTAAAGTTTTGGTTGTAGCGCTGTTATCAAAATATACAAACATAGTTTTTCTCCTGTTATACTTTTTATATTATATCAGTTTCTTATGATTATTTCAATAATAAGTACAACAATTAAAGATATTTTTCAAGTATTTCAATCCCCTCCAAAAGTGAAGGAAGCTCTTTATACATAATTGTTTTTGCTTCATCATCAAAGTCAGCAACATCAGGAATACCGATGCACTTCATTCCTGCACGGCTGCCTGATTTAATGCCGTTGGAGGAATCCTCAAAGACAAAACAGTCTTCGGGCTTTACTTTAAGTCTTTTTGCGGCTTCTAAAAATATATCGGGTTCGGGTTTCCCTTTTTCCACCTCATTACCGCCCACTATCACATCAAAAAAAGAAAGAGCATCAACCTTGGTAAGGTGGCTGATAACAGTTTCACGGGAAGATCCCGAAGCAATTGCAATTTTTATATTATTTGCCTTTAAGAAAGAAAGCAGCTCGGATGCGCCTTTTTTAAATTCAATCTTACCGTTTTCTATAATATATTTCCGTGCTTCTTTCTTAAACTCATCGGCATCAAGACCGTTGAAATGTTCAACAAGATAATTGGTCCAGCCAACTTCATTCATTCCACAGACATATTTTATAGATTTTCCTACATCTTTAAACCCCTGAAGTTCACCTGCATAATTCCATGCATCAATACAAATCCGCTGAGTATCAAGCAGGGTTCCGTCCATATCAAAAATCACACTAAACATTCGGCTCTCCTTCTTTATAATATAAAAATACTCTTGTATTTTATGTTATCATTTTTAACGATTTTAGTCAACTTAAATTATGTTTTTATCTTAAAAATATTATCATAATAACTCATCCTGTGTGTATATCATTGACAAATAAAAAACACGGTGGTATACTAATCACAGAAATTCGGAGTGTGATATTATGATACTTACAATTGATATAGGAAACACAAATATAGTAATCGGTGGTTTTATTGAAGATGAATTGAACTTTGTAGCAAGAATAGCCACAAACGCTACTAAAACCGAGGATGAATACGCTACTAAAATCAAAAGCGTGCTTACTCTTCACAATGTAGTGAAAAAAGAGCTTAAGGGAGCTATTATTTCTTCAGTTGTACCGCCTCTTAACAATGTTATGAAAAGAGCGCTTAAGCTGGCTTTTGATGTAGAAGCAATAATGGTAGGCCCCGGAATAAAAACGGGTATTAACATTCATTGTGATAATCCTGCATCAGTAGGCGCTGATTTGATATGTGCCTGTGTTGCGGCTCATCATATATACGGAAGTCCGTCACTTGTTATAGACATGGGAACAGCTACCAAAATTATGTATATGGATGATTCGGGTGCATTTTCAGGTGCAAGTATTATCCCCGGCGTAAACATTGCATTAAAAGCTCTTGCCAGTGACACTGCACAGCTTCCCCAGATAAGTCTGGAAGCTCCTAAGTCGGTTATAGGTAAAAATACTGTTGACTGTATGCGTTCCGGTGTTGTATTCGGAAATGCGGCAATGATTGACGGAATGATTGAAAGATATAACGAGGAAACAAAGAAAGAGCTTCCTGTTTACGGAACAGGCGGTTTGGGAGAAACTATACTTTCACATTGCAAATATAATATAACTCTTGATAAGGACCTTGTTTTAAAAGGCCTTAACATTCTTTACAAAAAAAATAAATAAGCTTTTAAAAATTAATATATAAAGCGTTGTACTGTAAGCTATCAGACGGATAGCCGTCGGAAAGTTATCCGAACTCGTTTTTAAATTGTAAATTTTTGATATAATTTCGCTAAAAGCCTCGGGAATATCTTAATATTCCCTGCGTTTTTTACTCATTCTATCTGAAAATTTTCTAATTTGAAAATTCTTACAGAACCTATAACCCTTTAAAATTGAGATTTTTCAAGGCGAAAGGTTTTGATAATACGAGTTATATCGAAACCGACAACGAAGAAAAAGCCTATTTTCAAGGGTTTGAGGCGAGTTCGGATAGCTCTCCGACGGCTAGCTAAATTAACAGACGACAGCAAGGAGGAATTATTTATGAAAAAAGAAAGCAGAAGCTTATCAACAGGAACTCTTGTTTTAGGAGCTGTTTTAACCGCACTTACCGTGCTGTTACAGTTTATGGGAGCATTTATCAAATTCGGCCCCTTTTCTATTTCACTGGTTCTTGTACCCATTGTTATCGGCGCAGCTACCTGCGGAACTAAAATAAGCACCTGGTTAGGTCTTGTTTTCGGTGTTGTAGTATTGCTCAGCGGCGATGCAGCTTTGTTTTTAGCCGTTGATGTACCGGGAACGGTTATAACCGTACTTGCAAAAGGTATATTATGCGGTTTTACAGCAGGTGTTACATATAACCTGATAAGCAGAAAGAACAAGACTCTGGCAGTAATTGTTGCAGCAATTGTTTGCCCTGTTGTGAACACGGGAATTTTCCTTATAGGATGTCTTTTATTCTTTATGGAAACGATTACCCAGTGGGCAGGAGGAACAAATGTCGGATACTATATGATTGCAGTCTTAGTTGGTTTTAATTTCGTATTTGAGCTTGTAATCAATATTGTTTTAAGTCCTGTTATAGTAAGACTGTTAAAAATTAAAAAGAAGATATAAAAAATATCCCGTATGCCAACGCATACGGGATATTTTTATTTAGTTTCTTCTCTGAATCTTTTTTCAATTTTATCCGCTATATTCTTTATATCTTCATCCTTTGAGCTGAAAATCTTTTCCATCTGATAAGGCTGAAGACGGAACTTCCAGTTTTCGTATTTTCCAAGAAGGTCAAAGTCTTCAATAAGAACGGGCAGGATTACCTTGTTTTTATCCTTTGCGGTTTTGAACTCGGATATAACCTGCTTGGAATTAATTGAACGGGTTGATAAGAAGATAAGGAACATAGATGAAGCTTGTATTGCAGGCGGAATGGCATCCTCGTGATCCTCGCCGATGGGGATGGAATCCTCTGACAGCCAGCACGAAATACCTCTTCTTTGCAGTTCCCTTACTATCTTGGAGGCACGACTGTTTCCATTTGCCATATCCTCGGTTTTTTTACAGATAAATATGTACTTTCCCTTCGGGTTTTTAGTGCCTCTTACTCTTGCTCCACCGAAGTAGTTCCCCTTAAATTTTTCGTAAATTCCTTCCAGCCATTCGATTATCGGCGCTATTTTGGATTCATTGAATTTAAGCTTAATATTACTTCGGAATTTCTCGTTAAAGAAAAACAGACCTGACAATACAACAATTGTCAAAGGTAATAAAGAAATAACAAATGAAATTATTGCTACGATAATCCCAAAAATCCATTTTAAAATGGCGCCCAGTACCGAAATGATATTAAAGCCTGATTTTTCTTTAGAGGTTTCCTCTTCGGGAAATTCGGGCACTGGTTCTTTATCGGTATTTCCCAAAAGCTTTTGCTCTTCCTCTTTATAAAGGTTTGGTATTTTCTTATCATAAGAACAATCGTAAACCGCATCCTTGGAGCAAATTCCCGTCTGAGGTGTTTCCCTGTGATATATCATTACCTTACCTGCATTGAGAATGGGAATAATGATTGCCTCATTTTCAGGATTAACGGCATCACCGTCAAGAGTGAAAAGTGCCGCCGCAAAGGTAGAACCGTCATCGTCATCGGTTTCGGCTACAATATGATTATAGCTTAATGCAACTCCCTTTACTTTGTTTTTGGAAAGATAATCGGAATATTTGCTCTCCCCCATCACACAACCGCTTAAGAAGAGACCTTTAACATACTCGTCGCCGATTCTTTGTCTGGTGTTTGAATCATCTGCATATACGAAAAGGTTTTTGTCAGCCTTCCCCTTGGCAATTTCAGCATATCCAAGCTCTTTATCGTAAGTTGCTTCGCATTGTGCATATCCGTTTCTCAAAAGAATAAAATCAAGATAACTGCCGTCTATACTATCATAATTACTGAAATCGGTGTAGCTTTTATCTATCATTGAGCTCCCCTGATATACAAAGCTGAAGGTAACCTCCGGATGTTGACCCGGTATTGTGCGTATCAGTTCCCAATAGCCGTAATTACTGTTCTTGCTACCGGTATCCAGATCCATCATAAATATAAGACGCTTTGAAGAATATGGAGAGTTTTTTAAATCATTTATAGCGGTTTCCATTACATTTTCAGGCTTGAATTCATTGCTTGCTTTGGAATATTTGGTAAAATTTGCTTCAACGAATCCCCTATCAGGCTCAACCTTAATTACGGGATTGCTTCCTGCTATGGGATAAATCCACACCTCGGAATGCTCTGCGATTACAGCAGTTTGCAAAATACTTATAAGCTCGGTTTTTACTCCATCGTGGCCTGAGTTATCAAATACAATATTTATCCTCTCGGTCTTTTCAGCGACAGTAGCAGGCTTTCCGTCATTGGACGGATAATATAAAGCCGCGCTTACATTGACCGATATAACCACAAGCAAAATGAGCAATATACTTATAACCCTTTTCATAAAATACCCCTTTACTTTATTTATTATTAGTATAAAATATTTTCATCTTATTGTTTTTAACGGCTTCTATAAATTCAGCTTCACTGCTGATTTCAGTCTCTGACTCCATCCCTGCAAGTCTTGGAATTTCACTTCCCAGGTGATTATCCGTTCCCCCTGTTTTTAAAAAGCCGTAAAATGATGCATAAAGCTCTGCCATTTTGTTCTCTTCGTCTGTTCTGCAGGCATTTATCACCTCAACCCCATCGGTAGCATCTGGAAAAAGCCTTATATGGTCAATATACCTTGCTTGTCTGAAAGGATGAGCCTGAACAACAAATCCGCCGTTTTCTCTTATATATTTAAGCTCGTCACTTTTTTTCATACTCATTATTTCCGGATGGTCATAATACCATTTCTTATCAAGACTGTATATTAAAAAATCAGTTCCCCCATAAGAAATTTCAACACCTAAAAATACTTTAATACCTATTTCTTTTGAAAGTGCAAGAGCCTTATCATAATCGGAAAAATAAAAATCAAGACTTTCCTCATAAGACATTAAGCACCTTAGATTTATATTCCCATCCAGAAAATGATTTGTTATAAAGACACCGTCATATCCTTTATTTTTATAAAATTCAAGATTTTCCCGAACGGTTTTATGAGCACATGCACTGACCGGCCAGGTATGAAGATGTGTTTCGTATTTATGCATTATTGCCTCCAAGCAGATTTTTATTTAAAGTATTCATATAATTATAGCATCTTTTTTTTATTTAGTCAATTGATAAAAACCGCACCTATAACTTTATTTTCTGTGGAATAATTTTTTTATTGAGATTACGCACAGAAATTGTTTTTTCACATAATAAATGGGCAAGGTTTACACCTTTGCCCATCCATAGTAACCCGAAAAATATTCTTTTGTTTCCTCCGATTGATTCTGCTCCACACTTCCAATGTATCGACTATCCTCTCGACCTACAATTTCTCCGTTTGTAGTATTGTTATGTAGAATGAGTATTTTATTAAGGTCAGAACTGATATGAACTAAAAGACTTTCAAACCCAATAGGCATTTTTGAAACTGTACCATTTTCATATTTTTTCATATACATATTTTCATTGTAATACCAACCACTAAAATCATGTGTATAATCACCAGCATTGTTTTTTGAGTGTGATAGTCCTGTATAATGCAAATGCTCTCCATAAGTAAATGTTTCTTTATCAGTTTTTACTGTAATTGTCCCAATCATTTTATCCTTTAAGAACAGAAATCTTAAATATTTCATATCAAGGACTATATCAACCTTTTCACCGTTTTCTGCGTTTACTCCATAATATGTTCTCTCAATATTTTGCGGAAAAGGTAATAAAGAAATTAAAAGAATTACTACAACAAAACCAATTATCAATTTCTTTTTCATAAAATCCCCCTGCCAATAATTCACTCCATTTCCTATATTCTACTTAAATTATAGCAGAATTACACCCTAAAGTCAACAATTTGGGCAATTTTCGGCATAGTGCCCTGTTATGGTTATCTCCTTCTGGTGGATATTCCTGAAGAAGAAAAAAACAACACTTTTATATATTTGCCTATTAATTTTCCTAAAAAACTATGGCTTTTCGGTGGTAAAATCAACAAAAAAATTGCGGTCGGAAAATCTTCCGGGAAAAACCGACACCTATAAATGACACTTATAAAAAAGGCTCCCTTGTGTAAAGGGAGCTGTCAACGGAGTTGACTGAGGGATTGTTTGACTTCATTATCAATAAATATACATACTCCCTCAAAGTTTTTGTTTATATCAAGATTTGATATTCTTACAACTTTTAATCCATATTGTTCTAAAAACTCTGTTCTCAAAGCATCTTTTTCTATTCCTTTATCATTATAATGTTGCGAACCATCCAATTCAATAACAAGCTTTGCTTTGGCACAGTAAAAATCAACAATATATTTTCCTATAACTTTCTGTCTTATAAACCTGACAGGGTATTCTCTTAAGTAATCATACCAAAGGTGCTTTTCTTCTTTTGTCATATTCTTTCTCAATGCTTTTGCAAGTGGTATAATTTCTTTGTTGTGTTTATAATCCATTACAATCCCTCCGAGTTGCTTCGCAACCCCCCCCCCTTTACACAAGGGAGGCTTTTTGATAGTGTTTTCTTGTAGATTATATTATCATTTTTAAATGCGTTTAGTCAACACAATCAATTTTTTACAAATAATTACATATTAACATTAAAATCTTTTTGAGATTTCAACGAAAATTCCGTTTCACAGAAAATCGAGTTATAGGAAACCGCAGGACTTCTCCTGCGGTTTTTAAAATTTAGTGCAGTAAGACTTGAACACAATATGCCTTAAATCTGTTAAATTACAATCTTTTTAATTTGTCGTCTTTGTAAGGCGACAGTCTGACTGCAGACTCCGCATCAAAAATCTTGAAAATTTTCCAAGATTTAAGGTCTGCGAGTTTTAAAATGAGAAATTTTGGGTAAGATAAAGAAATTTCAAGAATTATACTTTCGTATGTTCGCAGGGATTTCTGCCATATTACGCGAAATTTCCATTTTAAAACCATATTGGGTTCGAGTATTACTGCACTAAGCTTTATAAATAGTTCTTCCTTCCAGAATTGTCATAGATACATTGATGTTATCATCAAATACAACAAAATCGGCATCTTTAGAAAGTGCGATACTTCCCTTATTGGTATCAATTTTAACAAATCTTGCAGGAACTATTGTCATCATTTTAACAGCGTCCAAAAGAGGAACATCTGCTAATTTATACATAGTTCTTACCAGTCTGTCGGTTGTACAAACGCTTCCTGCAAAAGCTGTTCTGTCCATAAGCTTTGCAACACCGCCCTCGATTATAACCTTCTGACCGTCCTTTAAGCTTCCTAAGATACTTTCTTCACCGTCAGGCATATCTGCCCCTCTCATAGAATCGGTAACAAGAGCTATTCTTTCAGCACCTTTGGATTTATACACAAGTTTTAAAAGCTCTTTCGGAAGGTGATGGCCGTCTGCAATAATTTCAACATTCATTCCATCGATTACATAACCGCTTTCCAAAACACCAAGCTTACGGTATCCATCCTCTCTTACGATGGTAGACATTCCCGAATAAAAATGAGTAATAAGATTAAATCCATTTTCGTAGGCAACTACAACATCCTCATACTTTGCATTTGAATGGGCGATAGATGCTAAAATTCCCTGCTCTTTTAAGTAAGCACCGAATTCTGCGGCACCGGGAAGTTCGGGAGCGGCACTCCATCTTACAATATTTCCGTAAGATTTTGATACAATTTCTTCATAATCTTCTTTTACAGGTGATTTTAAATATCTCGGGTCCTGTGCTCCTGCCTGAAGAGGACTGAAGTATGGTCCTTCCAAATGAAGACCGATTAATTTTGCACCATCATACTCCATATCCTTAACCTGATTAAATATTTCAAAAGTATTTATAAGTTCTTCATTGGTACTTGTTAAGGTAGTTGGTAAAAGTGAGGTTGTGCCGTGCTTTGCATGAGCGGAAGCCGCGGTTATGTAAGCATCGATTGTGCCGTCCATAAAGTCGGAGCCACCTCCGCCGTGACAATGAATATCAACAAATCCGGGAGAAATATATTTTCCACCTACATCAATTTTTTCACCGTCAAAGGAGTTTACATCAAAGTCGGCCCCTACATCTGTGATTTTGCCGTTTTCAAAAATAACATAGCCGTTATCAATTATTCTCTCACTTGTAATTACCTTACCGTTATAAAGACATTTTTTCATCCTCGTTACCTCTTATTACATAATTTCGGAAAGAGCAACTTCTCTATCCTCATCAAGTGATTTCTGAATTGCATTTAATACATATACAGGCTTAACAAGGTCGTCAAATGACAATGGCATAGTATTGGTTTTAAGCATTTCCACAAATTTTGCAAAACCAAGTTTATAGATAAAGGAAATATCAACATCAACATTTACAACATTCTTATCGCCGTATACTGTAACAAAGTATGATGAACAAAGGTTGTTGAATGCCAATGATACCATTTTATCTTCGTACTTAACGATAACAACAGAGTTCTTCGGAGCGATTGTTTTAGCAGTAACGCTCTTTACATCATAACCAAATACCGAAAGCATCATTTCTATCAAGTGAGAACCATAGAAGAAAATTCCGCCGTATTCACTTTCCAAATCACCCGGGAAGTTAATACATCCACCGGAAACCGCACCTATTCTGCCTGATTCAACCTTATCCTTTAAGGTTAAGATTTCATAGTTATACTTTAAAGTAGAACCGCCTGTAATAAGAGTATTATTTTTTTCAACAGCTTCTCTTAAAGTTTTGATATCTTCAATAGATTCGCATACAGGTTTATCTAACCATACAGGAAGACCTGCTTCGATAAAAGGTAAAATTTCGGGAACGTGAAGAGCACCTCTTCTGTAAACAACCATAACAGCATCTACTTTACCGAAAAATTCCTCCGGTTTACTTGCAATAAACGGAATATTACCGATTTCGGCAACTTCCTTTGTATGATTGGGGTCGTCATCTCTTCCGTATATACATTCAATTCTTACATCGTCTCCGTAAACCTTTTCAACATTACACAATCTTGCAAAATGCTGTGCATGAGAATTATCCGAACCTAAAATACCCACTCTGAACATAATAATGCATCCTTTCCTTTATGAAAAATTATAATTTGATTTCTTTGTTTTCGTTTGAAGATTTATATATAGCAAGTATTACTTCTACGCTCTTTTTAGCTTCTTCCCCTGTAACCATAGGATCTCTGTTTTCAAGCACTGCAAGAGCCATATCTTCAACCTGATAAGTGTGACCGTAATTATTGGTTGAATACTGGCAGTTAAGACCACCCATTGAACCTTGAATATCCGGCATTTTTATACTCTTATCCTTTAAATCCCAGTAGTAAAAACCTTTATCACCAAAGGAAACACTTCCTTCACTTCCGTGAACGGAAAAAATAGTATCCAGTCCGGGATATGCAGTTGTAGCCGCCTGAATAACACCGATAGCTCCGTTTTTGAATCTTACCTTTACAACAGCTGTATCTTCTACTTCGATATCCCATACTTTAGTTTCACAAGTTGCATTAACAGACTCTATTCCTCCCATCATCCACGCAATCATATCCACTCCGTGAACGCCCTGATTCATAAGTGCGCCACCGCCGTCAAGCTCCCATGTTGCTCTCCATTCACCACTGTCATAGTATGCCTGATCACGGTAATATTTTAAGGATGCATCTGCCAGGGTAACTTTACCTAACCAGCCTTTTTCAATAGCCTCTTTAGTTTTTATTGCCGCTTCAAAGGTTCTTCTTTGGAATATACAGCCAAGCTTAACATTATTAGCCTTACAGCAATTTATGATTTTATCCATTTTCTCGCTTGTAACATCCATTGGCTTTTCGCATAGAACATTTATTCCTTTTTCTGCAACCATACACGCATGTTCTGCATGCATTCCGCTTGGTGTTAATATACAGCACACATCTATTTTTTCGCTGTCCAGCATAGTTGATATATCAGTATACCAATTTACCGAGCCGTTTTCTTCAGCTGTTTTCTTCGCTTTTTCCTCTACTATATCACAAACAGCAACAAGCTCAGCATGTGGAGCATTTTTTATCGCATCCAGATGATTAAGAGAAATTCTTCCGCAGCCGATAAGTGCAAATCTAACCTTTTTTTCCATAATAGCACGTCCTTTTTTTAATATAAATATTTTCTGATTTTTCCGGGAGATACTCCCTAACCATTTCTTCAAAAATCTTTTCTACCTCTTTTTCAGGAACTGTAAAGGGGTTTATATAATCATAATAGATACTGTTTTTCAAATTAAAAATGGCTTAAAAATAAGGATTTTACAAAAAAACCCATCTTTTATTATGCATTATACTAAACTTATTTTTCTCTGTCAAGTGATTGAAGCAAAATATACTTGATAATAATTATATTTTAGATTATAATATAATAAAAGAGGTGTTTATTTTGGAAAAACTGCTTATAATTGACGGAAACAGTATCGCAAATCGTGCCTTTTACGGTATAAGACCACTTACAACAAAGGACGGTATTCCTACCAATGCTGTTTTTGGTTTCTTGAATATTGTTTTAAAGGTTATAGAAGAGGAAATGCCCGATTATTTAACCGTTGCTTTTGATGTATCTAAAAAGACCTTCAGAAATGATATGTATGACCTTTATAAAGCTAACCGTTCGGGTATGCCTGATGACCTTGCGGCACAGATGCCCATTTTAAAGGAAGTACTTGATGCCCTTAATATCCCACACATTGGTCTGGAAGGATATGAGGCAGATGATTTAATTGGTACTGTTTCAAAAGTTTGCGAGGAAAGAGACATAAACTGTCAGATTTTAACCGGCGACAAAGATGACCTTCAGCTTTGTTCAGATAAAACTACTGTGCTTCTTGTTACCACCCAGGGCGGAAAAACCCAGACAGTTCCATACAACCACGCCGGAGTTTTATATAAATACGGAGTTACCCCAAAGGAATTTATTGATTTAAAAGGACTTATGGGAGACAGCTCGGATAATATTCCCGGTGTTAAGGGAGTTGGCGAAAAGACTGCAATTACCCTTATTTCCGAATTCAAGTCAATTGAAAAGCTTTACGAAAATTTAGACTCTCCCCTGATAAAAAAATCTGTGAGAGAAAAGCTTATTGAAGATGAAAAAATGGCTTATCTTTCCAAGGAACTTGCCACGATTAAAACCGATGTTCCCATAAATCTTGATTTTGACAGTTTCAAGGTAGCACCTCCGTCAGAAAAAGCTCTTGAGCTTTTTAAAAAATTGGAGCTTAACTCCTTTATTAAAAGACTCAGTCTTGAAGACTTTTCAGGTTCTGCACCAAAAGAGATTCTTGTCTTTTGTGATGATTTATCCGAAATCAGGGTGGAGGGATGTCTGTACTATCTTATAGACGGTGAAAATATTTACATTAATACGCCTGATGAGTTATACAAAGCTAAAATAGAAGATAATATTGATATATTAAAAAGTCTGTTTGAAAACAAAGCTTTAAATAAGGTTACCTATGGTGCAAAAGAGGATATTATGAGACTTAACAGTCTGGGAATAACTCTCAACGGCGAAATATTTGATATTAAACTTGCGGCGTATCTTACCGATCCTTCGGGAGAGTTAAGAATAGGCTCGGTTATATTCCTGGGTGCAGGAGAAACCGGAGAAGACTACGAGGATTATACAGTACTTCTCACCGAAGCTTATAAGGGACTTTTTGATAAGCTTAAAGAAAACAGTTTACTTGACCTTTATTTTGATATAGAGCTTCCCGTTATGAAAATTCTTGCTTCTATGGAAATGAGAGGAATAAAGATTGACACACTTAAGTTAAACGAGCTTTCAAGAGAATATGAGAACAGAATAAATGAACTGTCAGAAGCTATTTTCACCCTTTCCGGTGAGAATTTTAACATAAATTCCACCAAGCAGCTAAGCGTTATTCTTTTTGAAAAACTTGGTCTTAAAGCGGGAAAGAAAACCAAGACCGGTTACAGCACTGACAATTCAGTGCTTGAGGGGTTAAAGGGGACTCACCCAATAATTGAGCTTATTTTAGAATATCGTACCATTTCAAAATTAAAATCAACCTATATTGACGGTATACTTCCCCTTTGCGACAATTTTGGAATTTTACATTCAAAATTCCACCAGACCGTTACCCAGACAGGAAGACTATCGTCAACCGAGCCAAACTTACAGAATATTCCTGTAAGAATTGAGCTGGGAAGACAGATAAGAAAGCTGTTTACCCCTGCAGATGAAAATAACATTTTTATTTCTGCCGATTATTCACAGGTAGAGTTAAGAGTACTTGCGCAAATTTGCGGTGATGAATTTTTAATAGACGCTTTCAATAAGAATGAAGATATTCACTCAAGCACCGCTTCAAGAATTTACTCGGTATCTCCCCGGGAGGTTACCTCGACGATGCGTTCAAATGCAAAGGCGGTTAATTTCGGGCTTTTATACGGAAAGACCGAGTTTACTTTAGCTAAGGATTTAGGTATTTCAAGAAAGGAAGCAAAAGAAATTATTGATACCTATTTTGAAAAATATCCGAAAATAAGAAAGTATATGTTCGATATTGTTGAATATGCCAGGGAAAACGGGTATGTAAAGACTTTACTCGGAAGAATAAGATATATAAGGGAATTATCGGACAGAAATTACATGACAAGACTTGCCGGAGAAAGAATCGCACTTAATACTCCTATTCAGGGTACCGCTGCGGATATTATGAAAATCGCTATGATAAAAACCGAAAAAGAGCTTAAGAAAAATAATATCAATGCTAAGATTGTACTGCAAATCCATGATGAATTAGTGCTTGAATGTTCAAAAGAGGATGTGGAAAAAGCAAAGATTATTCTTAAAGAGTCAATGGAAAATGCGGTTAAAATCAATGTTCCCCTTACCGTTTCTCTTACAAGCGGAACCAATTTATATGAATTAAAATAGAGGTTTAAAAATGCAAAGCTACAGTTATTTTAAAGAACTTGCCAAAAAGTCACTTCAAGGGAATTTCATAAAATGCATGATTGCTTTTTTATTCGTTTCCCTGCTCCCCTCTTTCATCTCAGCCTTCAGAATGAGATTTTCAGAATTGGGGATAATCGTTACAATAACAGGTCTTATATCAACATTAATTCTCATACCCTGCTTCAAAATGGGGGCGATTGAATATTTATTTGAATCTATAAGAAAAAACAAGCCTCCGCTGGGAAATATGTTTAATGGATTTAAATATATTTTAAAGCTCATACCTGTGGAACTTGCAAGGCTGATTTCTTTCCTGCCCATAATCATCTCAAGTATTATATTAATAAATATTCTTCCGAAAGAAACAATGGATATTCTTACAGAATATTCAAAGGACCTGACAAATTCCGAAATTTTAAAGCTTATCCCCGTTTCACAGTTCAAAACAATGTATATAATGGAGATTGCATTGACTTTGTCAGTGGCGCTTTCAATATACCTTAATACTCATCTTTCACTTTGCGAGTACATACTGTGCAACGAGGGTATCTCGGGTACTAAGTCTGTATTTAAAAGTATTAAATTAATGAAGGGGCATATACTATATTATATAGGTTTTTCTTTAAGCTTTATTTTATGGATTCTTGCCGGAATATTTACCGGAGGACTATCAGATATTATTCTTCACCCTTATAAACAAACAGCTTTTATAATGTTTTATATGGAGCTTTTATACAAAAATAAAAATATTGAAGTTAATGAAGATACAATAAAGGAGGATATAATATGAAAAAGAAACTACTTACAACAGGACTTATCGCGGGGGCAGCGGCTGTTGCCGGAGCACTTATTTACAAATACACAAAGGAGCAGATTATCTTCTCCTGCGACAGATGGGATATTGATATAAATAAGCGTTTCAGAATGGCTGATAATCTTATTAAAAGCGGTGCTCTTTCAGGTCTTACAAAGGACCAGGTTATTTCAATGCTGGGTGTTAACGGGCTTAAGAGTAATACAAAGGACAGTATGGAATATTTCTTAAACGATGATGAAGAAAATCCTAAGCTTTTAATTATTGAATTCGGAGAAGATGAAACAGTTGACAATGTAACAGCGTGTGTTTAATCTATTTATAAAAATATATAATTAATAAAATCCTGAAACCCGAGCAGTCGTTTCAGGATTTTTATTGTTTTAAAATGATTTTATCCTATATATTTAATTTACTTACCTCTTTATATAATTTTTTTATTAAAAGTATTGATAATATTTTAAAAACGATATATAATAAATATGCCAAACTAACTTAATATGTATTTAGGGAGTATTTTTTTGTATAAATATGCTCTTTTTCGCAATAATATTTTGGAACTGTTAAAAATGTGAACTCCATTAAATATTGTTGCGGAATACTCCTATCTTTATTTAAGTTAGTTTGGCGACTATCGGAGTTTGCGTTTTTTGCGTCTGCTTCGGTAGGCGCATTTTTTATTTTATTATATTAATGGAGGGTATATCTATGAATTTATCACTACTAGAAACTGCAAAACAAAAACGCATTAACGGAGAGCATAAACTTGCTCAGGCATTCTATGAAAGGGCAATAAATGAGGGGGTTCCAAGTGATATAGTTACACTAAGAAAAATTACCAGTGATTATATCTTATTTCCACTTGATTTTACAGATGCCGACAACTATTTCGATTTGTTGTTTAAATTAAAACACTTATCCAACAACAATGATTACAAAGAAGAATACATTAAAGCAATAAACTCTTTACTAAATATTAAAACACTATTTTTAAGAGAAATTTCATTATATTACTTTTCAGAACTTGCCATCTGTTATGGCAACTCACTAATTGTAAAAAATATTTATGAATTATTTGTATATATACATAAAAATATAGATGATATCGTTGATAAAGATTGTTATGAAATTAAGGTTAACATACCAAATGCTAATATGAAACAGTTCAAAATTGATTTGCTTAAAATCAAAGCATTTTGTTTAAATATTCTTTTGTCATATACAGCAGCACAGGATTCTCAATACACCGGCACAACCTACCACGCGCATACATATGATTACGGTTGGTATTCGAGTACAAGCATTTCTTCAACTGACGATTACGCAACCTGGGCGATTATCAAACCTCGTTTGAATATGATTGGATTAGATGCATACTATAACGAATACCTAGAAGAATATAAAGCAACTGTAAATGAGATAAATAAATACATTACATTTAACTCTCCTAAAGAATTACGAAATGAAATTGTTGCATTAGGTATTAAAAAAGGTAAAAAGGGTTCATCAGAATCAAATTTTTATATACTTGCAAAGCGCTTTTCAGAACATGATATCAGCAGAATGTCATTTTTGTCAGTTGCAGAGAAATTCAATTATTTATACTGGTTATCAAAACCATTTAAAAAACGAATTTATAAAAAAAGTGATGTTGGCTCTTTTGAATTAAAAACATATTTTACGCGAAAAAAAATTTGGGGAGTATGCGATATGATTTCTTGTGGTAGTCATTGGCATATAGATACAGTAAGGTGGTTGATGGTAGGCTTTTTTATGTTCGGTGTACCTATTTATCTGATTCTTGGACTAGCCATGTCATTAGGCTTTTACCTACCAAATATAACTATTGAAAAACCCTGATATAATTTACAAGGAGATGTTTAAAAAATGTTTTTTAAACATCTCCTTTTATCATTAATCTTATCAAAAAGAGTAATACTATTTCTTTAGTTTATATTAAAGCCAATATCTGTTCAACCACATACACTGTAAAGCAAGCGGCAAGAGACACAACAAGCATACTCTTATTTTTAAAAGCAAGAAAAACGGCAATCAAAAGACCGCAAATTGCCGACCACAAGCTATCAGTGGAATAGAGTATATCGGGAAATGTCATAGCACCCAATACCGCGTAGGGAATATAGCTGAAAAAGGAATTTATAAACTTATTATTAATTTCTTTTCTGAATAAGGTGAGAGGTAACATTCTTATTAAATAGGTTATCCCTGCCATCAGAACCGTATATATTAAAACTTTTGTAAAGCTCATCTTTTAATCGGGAAAAAATATGCACAAAAAGCCGAGGCTGTTACCGATGCAATAATTATTACCCATCCTCCTGATATAAAATTTAAAAAAGGCAGATATTTAAACAAACAACTTATTCCTACCGCCATACCGATTGCATAAAAGTACGGTTTAAACTTTTTTGCAGGCGGAATAATTATTGCAATAAACATACCGTAAATTGCTATTGAAAGAGCCGTTCTTACCGAATACGGAAGAAGCATACTTGCCCCTGCACCGATTAAAGTACCTGAAGACCAGCCGAGAATGGGAAGAATTATAAGCCCCAAAAAATATTTAAACCCTATCTTACCATTCTTTTGACAGATTACCGCAAACACCTCATCTGTTATACCGAATGAGCATATCATTCTTTGAACTGTATTCATCTTTGTATCAACTCTTTGAGATATTGCAAAGGACATTAAAAAATATCTTAAGTTTATAATAAGAGTGGTAACGGCAAGTTCCACAAAAGTGCCTGCAGCCACAATTATATCAAGTCCCGCAAACTGTCCCGCACTTGTTAAATTAGTTAAGGATATTAAAAAAGCCGAAAATACCGACAGACCGTTTTCACAAGCTAAAAGTCCAAAAGTAAATGATACCGAAAGATAGGCTAAGGCTATGGGAACTCCGTCTTTTATTCCTTTTAAAAAATTATTTTCCAATTAAATCACCGAGTATTATTATAGTTAAAAAGAGAGTTTTTGTCAATACGGGGACAGCTTTTCAAATGTGAAATGACAAATGAATGAAAGGTGGACATACCATTCGGTGTCCACCTTTTTCTCGTTGTCAAAGGCAACATATCGAAAATCTAAAGGATTTATATAATTAAAAACGGCGCGCCGGGTCGTCACGCCCTACCGAAATCAAAAGGATATCAGAACCCGGTAAAAAGCGTACAAAAAGTGATTATTACCCGAAGCCCGAGGGCGTATTAAAAAACAGGAAAAATTCATTCAAAACGCAAAGCATTTAAAATCCTTATATTAATGCAAACTACAAAAATGTGCCTGTATATTATACAGACACATTTTACTCTTTATATTATTTAGCTTTGCGTGGTCCGGGGAATTTTTACGCTTTTTAATTTTAATAGAAGCCTTTTATTTTCTTTATTCTTGTCGGCTGTTTAATTCTTCTTATTGCTTTTGCCTCGATTTGTCTTATTCTTTCACGGGTTACATTGAACACCTGTCCTACTTCTTCCAAGGTTCTTGAATGTCCATCGTCCCAGCCGTAACGAAGCTTTAATACTTCCGCTTCTCTTGGTGTTAAAGTTTTAAATATTTCTTCAAAATTTTCTCTTAAAATTGCCTTTTCAGCTGCTTCCGCAGGAGACTGACTTTCAGAGTCCTGGATGAAATCGCCCAAATGACTGTCATCCTCTTCCCCGATTGGAGTTTCCAAGGATATTGGATCCTGGCTGATTTTTCTTATTTCTCTTACCTTTTCAGGAGTCATATTAAGCACCTTTGCAAGTTCATTATCATCCGGTTCTCTGCCAAGCTCCTGAACAAGCTGACGGGATGCTCTTAAAAGTTTATTGATGGTTTCAACCATATGTACGGGAATTCTTATAGTTCTTGACTGATCCGCAATAGCTCTTGTAATAGCTTGTCTTATCCACCAGGTTGCATAAGTTGAAAATCTGAAGCCTTTTGTAAAGTCAAATTTATCAACCGCTTTCATAAGACCTAAGTTTCCTTCCTGAATTAAATCAAGGAATAGCATACCTCTGCCCACATATTTTTTGGCAATAGATACAACAAGTCTTAAATTGGACTCTTCAAGCTTTTTTTTGGCTTCTTCGTCCCCTGCCGCTATTCTTTTGGCACATTCAATTTCTTCATCATTGGTAAGAAGTGAAATTTTACCGATTTCCTTTAAGTATACTCTTACATGGTCATCAATTTCGACCCCATCCTGAACGATAAGAGCCTCAACCTCCTGAACCTTAAAATCGGCTACTCCTTCCCCCTCTAATTCTTCATTGGAAATTTCTATTCCCATCTTTTCAAGCTTTGCATAAACCTTTTCGATTTCCTCAACGCTTAAATCAATTTCGCTAAGACGGTCATTAAGTTCATCAAGAGTAATTTTTCCCTTTCCTTTAGCATAGGTTAAAAACTCCTTAAGAACCGTCCTTTTACTGACTGCTTCAGACATTTTTTGTCTCCTTTCAAAATCTATTTTAATTGATATATTTTTAATTTCGAAGCCCCCACTCCGAATGCTTTTATATATTAATTAAGAAAATCCTTAAGCTTTTTACTTCTGCTGGGATGTCTTAACTTTCTTAAAGCTTTTGCTTCAATCTGTCTTATTCTCTCTCTTGTTACATCAAATTCTCTGCCTACTTCCTCCAAGGTACGCATTTTACCGTCATCAAGTCCAAAACGAAGTCGTAAAACCCGAGCCTCTCTTGGAGTGAGAGTTTTTAAAACCTCATCAAACTGCTCTTTTAAAAGAGTGTATGCTGCCGCATCTGCCGGAGACTGTGCCTCAGTATCCTGAATAAAATCCCCCAGGTGACTGTCATCCTCTTCTCCTATGGGAGTTTCTAAGGATACAGGGTCCTGACTTATTTTCTGGATGTCTATTACCTTTTCAGGCGACATATTAAGCACCTGTGCAAGTTCTTCAACAGTTGGTTCTCTGCCGTTTTCCTGCAATAACTGACGGGAGGCTCTTAAAAGCTTATTAATAGTTTCAACCATGTGTACAGGTATTCTTATTGTTCTTGCCTGATCAGCAATAGCTCTTGTGATAGCTTGTCTTATCCACCAGGTTGCGTAGGTAGAAAACTTAAAGCCTTTGGTAAAATCAAATTTTTCTACAGCTTTTATAAGACCTAAATTGCCCTCCTGGATTAAATCGAGGAACAACATTCCTCTGCCAACATATCTTTTGGCAATCGACACAACAAGTCTTAAATTGGCAGACGCAAGTTTTCTTTTTGCTTCTTCATCACCCTCTGCCATTCTTTTTGCATATTCAATTTCCTGTTCGGTAGAAAGAAGCTCTACTGAACCGATTTCCTTAAGATACATTCGGACATGGTCATCAATCCCCACACCCTCCTGCATAATAATCTCCTCAACCTCTTTAACCTTAAAATCAACCTCAAGAGGCTCATCTAAATCGTCATGAACAAGCTCAACACCCATTTTTTCAAGCTTTTCATATATTTTTTCAAGCTCTTCAACGCTTATATCAACCTCACTTAACCGATCATTAAGCTCGGTTAAAGTTATTTTGCCGTTGTTTTTGGAGTATTCCAAAAGCTCTGTAATAACTTTTCTTTTACTTACTGCTTCTGACATCAATCTGCTCCTTTCATCAGGCACCCTACACCTTAAATTATCGCATCTGCTTTAGCTGATTGTTAAGTTCTTCTAACGAAGTGGCTTTAAACATAGTTGCCTGTTTCTTAAACTGACCTATTCTCTTTATAAGGTCGGCTACATTAGCCTCTGTTATCTCATAATTAAGACTTTTCATTTTAAGTCCGATAATTTTCCCCTTTTCTTTTTCTTCAAGGCGGTCAATTATCATATTAATATCAAAGCTTCCTTTTTCTTCACGAAGTTCAAGCATTAAGCCCATAACCTTATTATATATCGGAAACGAAAAGAAATTCTCTTTTATCATAGGAGATAATCTTTTGAACCAGGAAATACTGGTAATCATAATATTTAAAAGCTCACCTTCGCACACATCAAGTGCTTTTTTTATTTTTTCTTCTTCTGTTTCCTTTTTTCTTTTTATGATTTCCTTAGTTTCCTGCTTTTTATCCTCATTTTTTTTATTTTTTGCAATCATTTTGTCAAATTCACTGACAATCAACTGTTCGCTAAGCCCTACATCAAAGGCAATTTTCTTAATATAGAGTTCTCTCTCTAAATTGTCTCTAAGTATCGAAAGATGCCCTGTTGCCGCACGGGCAAAGCCGATTTTACCGTCCATTGTAGAAAGGTCGTATTTCTTTTTCTCACTTTCTAACAAAAACTCCATATAAGAAGGAGCTTTCTTCAAAATTGCTTCAAAGGCTTCTTTTCCCGCTTCTTTTATAATTTCATCAGGGTCCATACCCTCGGGAAGAATTGCTACGCTTACACTTACTCCCTCATTTATAAGATAAGCCGCCGCTTTATGAGTTGCAGACTGCCCCGCAGTATCATTATCAAAACAGGTTATAACCTTACCTGCATATCTTTTTATAAGCTTGGCATGGTCCTCGCCGAATGCTGTTCCCAAAGAAGCAACTGCATTATCAAAGCCGTGACGGTGAAGTGCTATAACATCCATCTGACCTTCTGCAAGAAGAATTGCACCCGTTTTGGAATTTTTCGCAAGATTCATTCCGTAAAGAGTGAGTCTTTTTTTGAACACTTCGGTTTCCTTGGTATTTATATACTTAGGCTTACCGTCATACAAAAGTCTGCCGCTGAATGCAACAACATTTCCTCTTAAATCGATTATTGGATAAATTATACGGTCTCTGAAAAAATCAAAAAGACCTTTGCCTTTTGAAACAAGACCTGCCTCCTGCATCAGCCATTCGGAAAACCCTTTTTCCTTAAGATGTTCATAAAGACCGGTATAAGAGTCTTTTGCATAACCCAGTCCGAAGTTTTTAACAGTCTGGGAATCAAGACCTCTTGCCTTTATATAATCAAGAGCCTCCTTACTATGAGGAAGATTATTATGAAAATATACAGCGGCACATTTATTTATCTCATATAAATCCTTTTTAAGCTTATGCTCCTTGGAAACCTCGCCATTTTCCTCAGGCAATGGTATTCCTGCACGGTCAGCTAAATATCTTACCGCTTCGATAAAATCAAGATTATTTATTTTTTCAACAAAATTTATTATATTACCGCCCTCGTGACAACCGAAGCAATAATAAAGCTGTTCATCGCGGTTTACAAAAAAAGAGGGGGTTTTTTCCTTATGGAAAGGACACAACCCCAGAAATTTATTTCCGCTCGGTTTCAGGTCGGTATGCATTGAAACAAGTTCAACTATATCATTTCTGTGCCTGATTTCGTCAAGCAGCATATCATCAAAATAAAGTGCCATTTTTTTCTCACCTGCATTTCTATTTTTTAATTTCGACAAAAAAGATACTTTTCCTTTTTTTAATATGCTTTTGGCACAAAAAATTCTTCAAACTGCATTATTGCATATCTGTCTGTCATTCCTGCTATATAATCGCATACTACTCTTGATGTTCCGTCTATATCAAGACGCTTTAAATATTCGATTGGTAAAAGGTCAGTATTTTTCGAAAAATGCTCATATAAATACTTAACTAAATCCTTGGATTTTGCCTCTTCCTTTCTTACCTTGGGAGACATATAAACTGATTCAAACATAAATTCTCTTAACTCACCTGTAAACTCGTGAACAGAAGAGCTCATTCTTATACAACCGTTTTTGGAGTTATTTATAACATCGGTTATCATAAAGTTTATTCTGTCACTGTGATTCTGACCAAAAGCATTTAAAAATTTCCATGGGATATCAGAATGAGAAATTACTCCACCTCTTACAGCATCATCTATATCGTGATTTATATACGCAATACGATCAGCAAGTCTTACTATTGCCCCCTCGGGTGTACATGGCTTATTTATCCCTGTATGATTCAATATTCCGTCTCTTACCTCGTATGTTAAATTAAGTCCATTTTCCTTTTCAAGAACATCGACTACTCTTAAGCTTTGCTCATTATGTAAAAAAC
This sequence comes from Clostridia bacterium, assembly GCA_045658425.1. Taxonomy (GTDB): domain Bacteria; phylum Bacillota; class Clostridia; order UMGS1840; family HGM11507; genus SIG450. The sequence continues at coordinate 26,466 of JAZOVB010000105.1, forward strand.
CGTGTTCGCATATAGAGTCAAGAACCTCCTCACCTATATGTCCGAAAGGAGTATGCCCTAAATCGTGACCAAGTGAAATTGCCTCGGTAAGAGTTTCATTAAGACTTAAGCCTCTTGCTATTGCACGGGCAATCTGAGACACCTCAAGAGTATGAGTAAGTCTTGTTCTGTAATGGTCTTTTAAAGGTGATAAAAACACCTGGGTTTTATGCATAAGTCTTCTGAAAGATTTGGAATGGGTTATCCTGTCCGCATCCCTTTGGAACTCAGTTCTCATCTCGCATAAAGACTCCCCTTTTTCTCTTCCCTTTGTTTTATTCGAGAAGGTTGCATAGGGGGAAAGATAAGAATATTCTCTTTCTTCAGTAAGCTCTCTTATATTCATATTAAAGCACCTTTTTAAATTCTTCCTTTAGTTTATCCATAGCCTTTCTTCTGTGGCTTATTTCATTTTTTTCTTCTTTGGAAATTTCCCCAAAGGTTTTTTGAAATTTCTCTACATAAAACATCGGGTCATAGCCAAAGCCATTTTCTCCAATAATCTTTCGTAAAAGTACGCCTTCGCACTCGCCCTCAACTTCAATTACTGTATCATCATCTAAAATACAACAGATTGCACTTTTAAAGTATGCTTTTCTATTTTCTTCATTTTCCATAGCTTCCAAAAGCTTTAAGCATCTTCCGTGATCGTCAAGCCCCTCACCGCCGTAACGGGCAGAGTATACTCCGGGGGCACCGCCTAATGCTTCAACACAAAGTCCCGAATCATCCGCAATAGTCGGAAGCTTTACTATATCATAAATTGCTTTTGCTTTTATATAGGAATTTTCTTTAAAGGTTGTTCCGGTTTCCTCCACATCACAGGACACTCCCATATCCTTTAAAGATACGGCTTCATGACCCATTAATGATAAAATCACATTAAAATCCTTAACCTTACCCGGATTTCCTGTTGCTATTACAAATTTCATTTTATACCACCTCATCATAATTTTACCAAAAAAAGCACGAATTGTAAAGGGAATACTTAGTATTTGCCAAATTTAAAATTATATGCTATAATATTGAGGAATATTGTCATGAGCAAAGGCTTAAAGGAGGTTGACATGAAAAAGTTATTATATGTATTTATTGTATTCACACTGTTACTTACATTTACGGCAAGTGCTTATATAAGAAGCGAAGCACCATACACTCTTATGGTAAACTCCAATATTATAAAAACTGAGGGAAACAGTATTGTATTTGATACGACGGCTTACGCCCCTGTCCGATTTTTCTTAAATGCAATAGGCATTTTTGATATTCACTGGGATGATATTCACAGAAAGGTTACCTTTACCTGCCAGGATAAGACTGTAACCTTATTTGAGGGGAACTCCTTGGGACTTATAAATGATGAAACCGTATACATAGGCGGAGGCGTAGTTTTAAGGAATGGGAGAACACTTGTTCCCGTTAGATTTATTGCAGAACTTTTTGGCTTTTCCATTGAGTGGGACCCGGTTTATTATAACGCTAACCTTATAAAGGATGGGGTTACGGTAAACGACAATCTTATCGTAAAAGAATATACTCCCGAAGACCTTATCTGGCTTTATAAAATAATCGAAGCGGAAAGTAAGGGAGAACCTTTTGAGGGTAAGCTTGCAGTGGGTAATGTAATTATGAATAGAGTTAAACACTCATCTTTCCCCAACACAATAAAAGATGTAATTTTTGATACCGCTTATGGTGTTCAGTTCCAACCTATAAAGAACAATTCCATTTACAACACACCGTCTCTTGACAGTGTTATTGCAGGTAAACTTGCTGCAAACGGTGAACGGCCGGTTGGAGATAGTCTTTATTTTTTAAACCCAAGGACTGCTACAAGCTACTGGATATTAAGAAACAGAGTATTTTATAAAACTATAAGCAATCATGATTTTTACAAATAATAAAATGGGGTGTTTAAAAAGTCTCGACTTTTTAAACACCCCATTATGTTTTGTCCGTAGGGGATAGGAAAAAAGCTTTGGAATGGACTAATTTAGCCCCGTAGGGGTAGTTACCCGAAGCCTAGGGTGTCTTAAAAGTCAACCAAATCCGCCTCAAACCTTTAAAAATAGGATTCTTCTTCGTTATCTGCATTGGCATACCTTGTATTACCAATGCCTTTCGCCTTGAATAATCACAATTTTTAAAGGCTT
>JAZOVB010000106.1:0-4677 GCA_045658425.1 Clostridia bacterium
GGATATTGCAACCGGTATAGGCGGTATTCCCAGAGGAAGAATAGTTGAGCTTTACGGTCAGGAATCCTCGGGTAAAACAACAGTTGCTCTTCACATAATTGCAGAATGTCAGAAAATGGGCGGCGAAGCAGCATTTATCGATGCAGAACACGCTCTTGACCCTGTATATGCGGAACAGCTTGGTGTTGATATTGATTCTCTTTTGGTTTCTCAGCCTGATAACGGTGAACAGGCTCTTGAAATTGCAGAAGCGTTAATAAGAAGTAACGCTATTGATGTTATTGTTATCGACTCGGTAGCCGCTCTTGTTCCGAAGGACGAAATTGACGGTGAAATGACCGATATTAAAATGGGACTTCATGCAAGGCTTATGTCCAAGGCTATGAGAAAGCTGACAAGTGTAATCAGTAAAACCAAAACTGCCGCAATCTTTATCAATCAGTTAAGAGAAAAAATGTCTACCGGCTTTTCTTACGGACCTACCGAAACCACTACAGGCGGTAAGGCTTTGAAATTCTATTCGACAATGAGAATGGAAGTTAAAAGAATTGAAGCCATTAAGGATGGCGGTGAATTAAAAGGTAACAGAGTTAAGGTTAAAATGGTTAAGAATAAGGTTTCACCTCCGTTCAAGGAAGGGGAATTTGACCTTATGTTCGGTCAGGGAGCTTCCAAATCAGGATGTCTTATCGACCTTGCTGTTAAAGAAAATATCATACAGAAAAGCGGTGCATGGTTTAATTACGGCGAAATAAAAATCGGACAGGGAAGAGAAAATGCAAAAAGATTTCTTGAGGAAAATATTGAAATCTTTAGCGAAGTAGAAGAAAAAGTCCGCGAAGTTTACCTTCCTGAAAAAAATGATACCGAAGAAGAAATATAATTACATATTAAAAACGATACGGCAGGGTACAGTATTCAGAATGTACTATAAATAACAGTTGTTAAAGGTATAATAATATCATATATTAAAAGGCTCTGCCTCTCCCACCGGGGAGTGGCAGAGAACTTTTGAAAAAATATGGAATTTTTTTTGAAAAACTATTGACTTCAAAAAAAAACTATGATATACTTATGCTTGCCTTGGCGAAAAAGGTCTTTTTTTATTGTGCCTTTTTCCCACAAATAAACCGTTGGAGGTGTAAAACTAATGAGAGTTAAAATTACATTAGCATGCTCTGAATGTAAACAGAGAAATTACGACAAAATCAAGAACAAGAAGAATACCCCGGACAGATTAGAGCTTAAGAAATACTGCAGATTCTGTAAAAAACACACACTACACAAGGAAACAAAATAGTTTGTGTTCCACTAATTATGTAAGGAGTGTATGAAAAATGATGAACAAAGCCGGAGCTAAAAAGGAAAATAGACTGGTTAAAGCTTTTAAAGCTACAAAATCAGAATTTAAAAAAATAGTTTGGCCTACATGGAAGCAGGTTGTTAAAAACACAATGATTGTTATTGCTGTTGTTGTTTTGTTCTGCGCAATAATTGCTTTGCTTGATTATCTATTCAAGTTTGGCGTTATTCAGTGGTTTACAAAATAATAAGGAGGGGCAGTACTTTTACTGTGAATTGTTATGGAAAATGCTAAATGGTATGTAATTCATACTTATTCCGGTTATGAGAATAAGGTGAAGACAAATATAGAAAAAACCGTTGACAACCTTGAGCTTCACGATAAAATTGTTGAAGTAAGACTTCCTGAAGAGAATGTTGTTGAGGAAAAAGACGGTGCTCAGAAAGAATCCAAAAGAAAGCTTTTTCCCGGTTATCTGTTTGTAAAAATGGTAATGGATAGCGAAACATGGTATATTGTCCGAAATACAAGGGGTGTAACAAGTTTTGTTGGCCCGGGCTCTGAACCTGTTGAATTATCTGAAGAGGAAATAGCAAATCTTAATCTTGAGGATGCAGCATCAAAGACATCCTTCAAGGTGGGAGACAGCGTTCGTATAACCGAAGGTCTGTTTGCCGATTATATCGGCGATGTAGAGTCAGTTGATGAAGAAAATAAAACAATGGTAGTAAAAATATCAATGTTTTCAAGAGAAACATCTGTTGAACTTGATTTTTCACAGGCTGTACTTGATTAATCAGTTAAATGTGCTCTTAAGAGTATATTTATAGAAGGTGCATTTTCAAGAGGAAAATGCCGTGGGAGGGTTTTAAATTCTACCCGAAATTTACCACAGTTTTAATGGAGGTGTATTACCGTGGCACAGAAAGTTACGGGCTTTATTAAGCTTCAAATCGAAGCAGGAAAAGCTAATCCTGCTCCACCGGTTGGTCCTGCTCTTGGTCAACATGGTGTTAACATTATGCAATTTTGCAAAGAGTTTAATGAAAAAACAAAGAATGATATGGGTCTTGTAATCCCTGTAGTTATTACAGTATATCAGGACAAGTCTTTCAGTTTTATCACAAAAACTCCACCGGCTGCAGTGCTTCTTAAAAAAGCATGTAAGATTGACAGCGGTTCTGGTGTACCTAACAAAACAAAGGTTGCAACAATCAGTTCTGAAGAAATCAGAAAAATTGCAGAACAGAAGATGCCTGACTTAAACGCTGCAAATATTGAATCTGCTATGAGCATGATCGCAGGAACAGCAAGAAGTATGGGTATTGTTGTCAAAGACTAACAGTCGAACAGTGGGAGGGTATAATCCCGAATTTTAACCACAAGGAGGTTTTAAAAATGAAAAGAGGAAAGAATTATCAGGAAAGCGCAAAGCTTGTTGATTCTCAGAAGCTTTACGAAGTAGATGAAGCTTGTGCATTAGTTGTAAGTGCAGCTAAAGCAAAATTTGATGAAACTGTTGAAGCACATATAAGACTGGGCGTTGACTCCCGTCATGCTGACCAGCAGGTTAGAGGTGCAATTGTACTTCCTCACGGAACAGGTAAAGTTCCTAAGGTATTAGTATTCGCAAAGGGCGATAAGGCTAAAGAAGCTGAAGAAAACGGTGCTGATTTTGTTGGTGCTGAAGAATTAGTTGCTAAAATCCAGGGCGAAAACTGGTTTGATTTCGATGTTATCGTTGCAACACCTGATATGATGTGCGTTGTTGGTAGAATCGGAAAAGTTTTAGGTCCTAAAGGTTTAATGCCTAACCCAAAAGCAGGTACTGTTACAATGGATGTAGCAAAAGCAATTGCTGAACTTAAGAGCGGTAAAATTGAATACCGTCTTGTTAAGACAAATATTATTCACTGCCCAATCGGAAAAGTTTCCTTCGGCGGCGAAAAGATTGCTGAAAACTTCAATGCATTAATCGGTGCAATCATCAAGGCTAAACCGGCTGCTGCAAAGGGTCAGTACTTAAAGAGCGTAGCAATCGCATCTACAATGGGCCCTGGTATAAAAATTAATAATGCAAAATTAACAGATTAATCTTGACAAAATAAGAATAGTTTGTTATAATCTTAATGTTATCAGTCCGAAGACGATAGGTGGCGATGAGCCGTAAGTCCTATTGAGGAATGGTGTTTTAGTGAATTGCTTAAGCCCTTTCCGTATGCTTCGGAAAGGGTTTTATTATTTTTGTCGGAGGTGAATTTATAAATGGCAAGCGCAAAAATATTAGCTGCTAAAGAGCAGGTAGTTGCTGAATTAAAAGAAAAAATCAATGCTGCAACAGCCGGTGTCCTTGTTGACTATCAGGGATTGACTGTTGAAGAAGATACAAAGCTTCGTAAGGCTTTAAGAGAAGCAGATGTTGAATACAAAGTTATAAAGAATACTCTTATTAACTTAGCTGTTAAAGATACCAATCTTGATGAACTTCGCGGATGCTTAGAAAAACCAACAGCTCTTGCATTAGCACAGGACGAAGTAATCGCTGCAAAAATCATCAGCGATTTCGCAAAAACAAATGATAAGCTACAGGTTAAAATGGGCTTCTTAGATGGTGCTGTTATGTCTAAGGAAGAAGTTGACGCTCTTGGTAAAATTCCAGGAAAAGATACTCTTATTGCTCAGGTTGTATGTGGAATCAATTCTCCGCTTACAAAACTTGCAGTTGTTATTGACCAGATCGCAAAAAAAGCTGCTTCTGAAGAAGCGTAATAAAAAAGTAATTTAAAAATTAAAATATTTGGAGGTAAAGAAAATGAGTGAAATTATCACAAAAATCATGGATGAAATCAAAGAATTAAAAGTATTAGAATTAAACGAATTAGTTAAGGCTTTAGATGAAGAATTCGGCGTAAGCGCTTCTGCTATGGCTGTTGCTGCTCCTGCTGCTGGTGGCGCTGCTGCTGATGCAGGTGCTGAAAAGACTGAATTCGATGTTGTTATGACATCTTTCGGCGACAAGAAATTAGACGTTATCAAGGTTGTTAGAGAATTAACAGGCTTAGGTCTAAAAGAAGCTAAAGAAATGGTTGAAGGCGTTCCTGCAACTGTTAAAGAAGGCGCTTCTAAAGAAGATGCTGAAGCTATCAAAGAAAAACTTGCTGCTGCAGGTGCAACTGTTGAATTAAAGTAATTTGATACTTAAAGCTAAAAAGCTTTCGGAATAATTCCGAAAGGAGTGTGTAAATAATTTTGTGTAAACTCAAAATTTTCTAATGGTAAAATAATTGATTTGGAGTAAACCTATGATATATTATTCATAGGTTTACTTTTTTGTATTGTAACATATATTGCGCAATATATAAATACCTAAATTC
>JAZOVB010000107.1:0-3991 GCA_045658425.1 Clostridia bacterium
AGGCGGAATTTATGTTGGCGGATTTATAGGGAATGCACTTAACTGGTATTTTAGTGTTGATATAAAAAACAGTATAAATTCCGGTAATATTACAAGTGTTAAATCTAATAATGGAACTGAGGGAACAGCAGGCTTTGTAGGTATTTCACCAAGTAACGATGATCATCTTGTAATAGATAACTGTGAAAATAAAGGTGTAATTACTTCAGCAGGTACACATGCAGGCGGTATTTTAGGTTGGGGATATACCAAAACAACAATATCAAATTGTGTTAACAACGGAAAAGTATCCTCGGCTGTTTCTTCGGCAGGCGGAATTATGGGAACTGCAAGAGGAAATGCCACTTTAACATCATGTGTTAATAATGCTGAGGTTTCTTCGGCAACCAAGGCGGGTGGTATTGTCGGCGCTTCAGATACAGGTACAGCAGTAACAGCTACAAGTTGTATAAACACAGGTAATATTTCTGCAACAACAGGAGGAAATTCAGGAGGTATTGCAGGGTTTGCAGGAGTAAATTCTGCTTTTACATCTTGTTATAACACAGGAAATATTTCATCCGCTAACAATGGAAACAATGCCGGAGGAATTATAGGCTGGACTTATGGAAATACTGCTGTTTCAAAATGTTATAACGCGGGAAATATCCAAGCAAATGCCTATGCAGGCGGTATAGTCGGTTTAACTAATAAAAATGCAACTACTGTAACTGATTGCTATAATACCGGAGATATTACAGTTGATATAACATGGGCAGGCGTAGGTGCTATTGTCGGCAGAGTTGAAGACAAAGCTGTTACAGTAGCAAATTGCTATAATGTCGGAACAGTTTCTTATAACGGAACAGTAAATAACAGTATTGCAGTTCATCAAAAGACCGACGGTTTAAAGAATATTACTAACTGTTTTTATCTGTCGGAAACGGATACAACATCAATCGAAGGAACAACACCAAAAAAATCTGCTGAATTAAGAGGACTGGCTGATACATTAGGCGGTAATTGGGTTGAATCAACTAATAAAGAAAATTATCCTTTCCCTGAATTAAGCGGTATGGTATATGCCGGTCAGGCAGGAGAATTTGTTGTTACCGAACTTATAAACGGTACCAGTTATCTGTTTACAGGTAAAACAGAAGAAGATGGCTATAATACAAGCTGTATTTTTGCTGTAATTGAAGAAGGAAATGCCAATTATGTTCTTGGTGAATTCGGAGTTATTTTATCTAAAACTTCAGATGAATTTGACTATGCTACTGCAGAATATACTTATCCAAGTACAAAACCTGCCAATGCAAACGGACACTACGGTATTGAAATCATTGATAATGGACAGATTTTAGGAGATACCTATTATGCTATACCATACGCTAAGTATACATATAATGGTCAGGAATTTGTAAATTATGGTGCTAAAGTTACAGTTTCTTTCGGAAATAATTAATTAAGAATAAGGAGAAATGTAATTATGAAAATGTATGTAAAACCTCAGGTTGACGTTAAAAAATATTTTACAGTTGAAGATTTGAGTTCAGGCTTATCAGACTGGTTGGATGAACAAAGCTTGGTAAACGGCGATGCAGCTATTACTACTTATTATACTTCACAAAGCTAAGGATGTGCCGCAATGAAACGAATAATTAGTTTAATTTTATCCTTGGTACTTCTTTTAACCTGCTTTGCAGGATGCTCAAAAGAAACTTATACAGGTACATTGTTCAACGAAGAAACTGTAAAGAAATTAGGAGATACAGGTGGCATTGAGTTACCGCTTACTAACGAGGATGTAACTGTTACATGGCAGGTTGTATCAAGTGAAAATAATCTTAATGAAAGCTGGTTTATTAAGAAGTTAGAAGAAGTTACCGGAATTAATATAGAACTTATAGTTATGCCATCATCCACTAAAGTTGAAAAGCTTAATGCGATGATTGCAGGGGGAGATTTGCCCGATGTTATAGGTTCTATGACAACACAGCAGGCCGCAAATGACCTTGCAATGCAGGGGGCGTTTGCTACTGTCGAAGACTATATAGACAAATTACCTAACTTTAAGAGACAGTACGTTGATAATAAGGAAAACAGCTGGATATTTGATGCCTATGCAGCTCCTGACGGGAAATTATACGGTTATTACGGTTATGACTGGATGAGAGATATAAATCATACTTTTATGTACCGTAAAGATATATTTGACAAGCATGGCATTAAAATGTGGACCAATAACGATGAATTCTATCAGGTTCTTAAAAAATTAAAAGAGTTATATCCTGATTCATATCCTTATACCTCAAAAGTTGGAGATCAGATTTTCCAGAAATGGTCTACCGGATGGGGTGTAGGAGCTCATTTTACATATTATGATGAGCAGGAAAAAGTCTGGAAGTTTACTGATACAGATTTAAAATACAAGGATATGCTTGATTTTATAAAGAAACTGTATGATGAAAAACTTATTGACCCTGAATTCCTTACACTTACGCAGTCTGCATGGACCCAGAGAATGACAACAAATAAATCTTTTGTAACATTTGACTGGATTGACAGAATGACGATGTTTAAAGAGCAGACCGCTGATACAATTCCGGATTATGACTTAAGATTTGCCAATCCTGTCGGACCGAATATGACTTATTCCGAAGTATCGCAAATATGCGGACCGAAATTTGTAAGAAAACAGGATCCGAAAAGAGAAGAAATTATATTCAAACTTCTTGATTTTGTTGCCTCTCCTGCAGGCAGAGAACTGATGACAATGGGTATTGAGGGAGAAACCTATACAATTGGAGAGGACGGAATGGCTAAGTATATTGAGTTTACTGACAAAGTGCCGTCAATGAGTGATTTGGAAATCAAATACGGTATGTTCCTTGAAGGTATGTATTTAAGCTTTGACAGGAGAAGTATCTATTTTAACTTCCCTCCACAGCTTCAGGAAGCACAGGATTTTGTTCAGAATCCTGAAAATTTGGAACCAATGGATCCGATTGTTTCATTTACACTTGAAGAAAATGAGAAGGTAAATGATATATTGGCTACCCTGCAGAAGGCAGGAAAAGAATTTGCTGTTAAGTATGTTTTAGGGAATGCCAGCTGGGATGACTGGGTAAAAAAAGCAAAATCTCTAAAATGTGACGAACTTGTTAAGATATACAACGATGCACAAAAAAGACTGGACGCTAAATAAAATACTGATTTAGTTATTATGCTTTAAGTCAAAGCAAAACTTTAGCAGGGACAGTTTTAATGCTGTCCCTGTTTTAAAGGAGGATTTTAAAACAAAACAGAAAGGAAGAATTTTACATGTCAAACATCTGGCATGATATTTCACCCAAAAGAATAAATGCAGAAGATTTTATCTGTGTTATAGAAATTTCAAAGGGCAGTAAGAAAAAATATGAATTGGACAAAGAAACAGGATATCTTAAACTTGACAGAATTCTGCATACATCAACGCATTATCCCGCAAATTATGGATTTATTCCCCGTACCTATGGAGATGATAATGATCCGCTTGATGTTTTACTTCTTTGTTCGGAAACGATTGAACCCATGACTTTAGTCAGGGCTTATCCTATTGGAGTTATTTCGATGATTGATAACGGAAGAAATGATGAAAAAATAATAGCTATTCCGTTTAACGATCCTTATTATAATATTTATAAAGATATTGATGAATTACCTAATCATGTTTTTGATGAAATGAAACATTTTTTTGCGGTTTATAAAAATCTTGAAAATAAAACAACCGCTGTAAATGAAGTAAGTGACTATAATGCGTCGCTTGAAATTATAAATAAAGCAATTGAAAATTATATAAATAACTTTTGTAAATAACATATTATTATTAATATTACAATAGATACTATAAGATTAAGGAGTGAATTACATGGAAAAATGGGTAAGAATAAATTATATGCCATGTATGCCTTTGGGGGATAATAATTCAAAAATTACAGGCAGTAAAAAGCACATAGAATTATCTAAGGAG
>JAZOVB010000108.1:0-1841 GCA_045658425.1 Clostridia bacterium
AAAATCGGAAAAAGTTTGACAAATAACGCTGTCAATGCATCTTCTTATGTATTTTTCAATATTATATATCGGAACAATTACCGAAAAAAACATTGCAAAACTCCTATCTATCCCTTAAAATCACCATTAACTTCTGAAGCAAAAACAATTTATACTTCATAGCAAAAGCAAATGCCGCCTGTTTTACAGGCAATCTGTACCAAGGATATGATTTTAATACATTTTGAATTTTATCCTGGGTGCAAATTTCTTTTAATCTTTTCTTAAGATGAGAAAACCTTATTTTTTCATCCCTTGCGTGCATAATCTCTTGCGAACACAAAATCCTTCCAAAGCCTTGTATCAATCTATCTAAATAAATTTTATATTCATCTTTTTTTACAGTATCTGCGATTTGTTTTTCAAGCTCATCTAAAAACACGATGCTTTTCTCAAAGCGGTCTTTCTTATATGCTTTTGAAAGAGAATCTTCATTACGGCAGTAGCAGTAGTATGCTCCGGGCACCCCAACTGCACATTCTGACGATTTTATGTAGTCAACCATAAACAAGGTATCCTCAGAAAGTATTTCTCTTTCGGACATAAATCTGATTCCTTTTTCACGAAGCACAGAAGTTTTAAATATGTTTTTACATACGCTCACACCATAACGGCTGTCATCAGGCTCGTGAGGTAATGCACCCACAACGCCTAAAAGAAGATTTTTCATATCTTCTTTTTCAAACACATTCTCTTCATCAAAATACGATTTTTTTGTGTCGCCACCAGACTGGGAAAACATATTTCCGCCAACAAAGCAAATCCCTGATATACAGAGGTCGGCATTATATTTTTTTGCCGCATTATATAAGGTTTCGTACATTATTTGTTCTATATAATCGTCAGAATCGACAAAACCTATGTATTCACCCGTTGCTGCCTCAATACCTGAATTTCTTGCAAATCCAAGACCGCCGTTTTCCTTATGCACAACTTTAATTCTTGAATCTGTTTTTGCAATCTCATCACAAAGTGCAGCACAATTTTCCTTTGTGCCGTCATCAATAATGATGATTTCTATATCTTTAAGGGTTTGGTTCGTTATGGAATCCATACATCTTATGAGATATTTTTCAGTATTGTATACAGGCACGACGATGCTTACTTTGGGTTGTGTCATTCTTTTCACCTCTTGTCCATAAGGTTAATATATTGATGTATTAAGATGTCACAATACTCTGTAACATCCATAATATTCTTGCCTTTAGTTTCACAGTTTGTTTTAAGTGTTTTATAGTAATCTTCATTACCAAGACATTTTTTTACTGCCTCAGCCACCGAATCGGGAGTTGGTGCTGATGCCAACACACCCGTTTTTCCATCTTCTACAAGCTCTGCCATTCCGCCGTAATTCATGGTTACAACCGGAACTCCCATAGAATGAGCCTCTAATATGGATAAAGGATTATTTTCATAACAAACCGACGGAGCAATAAGAAGCTTTGCATTTGCCATTAAGTCAATAAGCGCTTTGCCTGTAACAAATCCTCTTAATGTGATATTGGGAATATTCTTTAATCATTCATCGTCAGGACCGTTTCCTGCAACGACAAAGTTAATGTCAGGCAACAGCTTTGCAGTATTAGCCAGAAGCTCAACGCCTTTTTCCTTTGAAAGTCTGCCAACAAAAACAATATAGGGATTTTCACTATCTGTTTTAGCCAGAATATTATTCTTTTCAATAAAATTATGTATTGTAAAGGTTTTTTCTGAATAAATGTCCGAGCTACTAACAAGCTTATTTTCCAAAAATCTACTGGGACATATATATAAATCAACCTTTTTGTATGTTTTTAAAAATG
>JAZOVB010000109.1:0-62694 GCA_045658425.1 Clostridia bacterium
AAATCTAAAGTTAGTATTTCTTTCGTGTTTTCAATAAGATATTTATCAGCTTTATTAATATCCCAGACTAGTTCAGTATTATCTATATGGTCAAATTGAAAGATCAAATAATTATATAAAGTCTGGAGCTTCTCTGTAGATAAATTCGCCATATCTTTAATTATTTGATCACATAAAAGAATATCTTTTGTTTTATCAAATTTAAAAGCATTTTTTGTGTCGAAATTTGCTCTATAACTTTTATTTTGAGAAATTACTACAAAAATAAGTCTGTTATATTTGTTTTGGAGATTATTTGAAATAAATTTTTCTATTGTTTTATGAATTTTATTTGCGCTATTATCTGACGTAATCTGAATGGCTAAATGGTTATCTTCATCATACAGATCAATGGCTGTCGCATTATTTGTTTCGTAATTTGCATTTTCTAAATTCCAACCATAGAGTATATTAAGTAATTTTTTGTAAAAATTCTCACAAGATATATTTATATCATAAAAATTAAGTGAATTTAATAGTTCTACTTTTTTCTCTAATTTAATGATATAATCTACACATTTTTTTAAATAAAATTCGTGATTCATTCTTGCTCCTTTCTTTTGTGAAAATTAAAATGTTATGATATTCGTTGTATTACATATATATAAGAAATCCTCTAATTTTCAAAGAATTTTATTTTCAAAATATTTTTTGTACGATAATTATATTTCTTCAAATTAGATTTAAAATGCGCTTTTGACTATGTTATGTCAATAGTGTATTTAATCTTATATTATTCTAAACCATTATATCCATTTTCTCTACATATCCTAAAAGATAAAGAAAAATCATCTGTATATTCAATGCGGAATCCAACGCGAATTTTCCGCGTTGGATTCCATTTTAGATCAATGTCTCCATCGATATTTAGCGTAGTGTCCTTTTTGTACAACTTCCAAAAATTTTTGATCTACTAATTTTTTAATTAAATAGTAAGCTCTGTCTTTGGATACATGTAATAGCTCTATAACATCAGATCTTGAAATGTATTCACTATCTTGCGCTAATGCTTTAATTAACTCTAAGTGTCTGGCTTTATCAATATCTTTTTGCAACACATATCCAACACGTTTTGAATTATCGCGATATACTGAACGTGAAAGAAGATAGCTTCGTCTTTTCCCATTTCCGAATGCTTCTACTAATCCATTTTCTACTGATTTTTCTAAAATGTTTTTAACAACTGTTTCTGTAAGATTTACATTTAAAGAAATTTCATCCACTGTTGCACGTGGTGCGCCTTTCAGCGAATTAAGAACTAATAGAGTATTTATAGTAAGAGGTCTCCCTAGACGATTTTGTTCATTAGAAATCATTTGTGTAATTTGAATATCAGGGTTGGATTTTGGTATAAATAAGGATACCGTAACTGCCGTGGATGCAGTATAGTCTGGTAACATACGTCCATAAATAAGTGATCCTTCATATATACGATCTATACCTCTGCCAGTTTTCTCTGCTAATCCAATTCGTTTGAGTGCATCGGCAAGCAAAGGATTTCTTCCGTGAGGCTCTGCAGTTAATAAGTTTTGAACAGATATACCTTCAATAAATCCTCCAGGATTTGCTATTGTAAGTCCATCGTCCGAAAGTGCAACTCTAACCCTTCCCATTTTAGAATAGTCACGATGGCTATACGCATTGACAATAGCTTCACGTAAAGCTCTTTTGTCAAAATCCGGGGCAGGCATTCTAAAGAGTCCCATTTCTATTTCATGTTCTTGGTTCCACACTTCTAAATAGGATGTTAATTTTTCAATAGAAGCAAGAACTGGAAGAATAAAATCGTCATTTACACGAATAGTTGTTCCTTCTGATACTTGAAATGCGGATTGCATTGTGGGAACATATTTTTTTAGTGAATTAATTTTTCCAATCATTAATATCCCTGCAATTGTAGGTAATATGGAATTACCTTGTTCTCGAACAAACCCAAGGGACTTAAGTAGTTCTATGTTATCTAAATCAAGAAGGGTTTTGTCTCCATTGAATGATAGGATGAGTTTCCTTAAGCGTTCTATTTCAATTGGATCCAAATCATCAACTGTTGCATCTTGGATTGGAAGAGAAGAATAATCTAATAAGCGTAAATCCGAAAGCCTTGTTGCTAATTCATAGGGAAACATAGGAATATTTTCGGGAGTACCATCTGCTTTTAGTCTGCGTCTCAATATTTTTCCAGAGCTAGTTGCAATAACATTGCTATATGATTTTGGAACGGAAATTTTCAAAATAGGAAGGGTTTCTTCAATTACTTCTACGCGTACAGATACTGGCGGTGTTGTATTGTTTGCAATAAATGCGCCTAGTGTTGTTGGATTTAAATGGTCTTTGTGAGCACCAGTTATTTCACCGCTATCTTCAACGCCAACATATAAATCTCCACCTTCTGTATTCGCGAAAGCCACCACTGCTTCAAAAAAGTCAGCGTTAGACAATTTTGAAAGGTCGCTCTTAAATTCAACGGTAAGATTTTCTTTTGGTGGAATCATTCTTTCCATAATAATACCTCCTTTTAGAAGATTTTAACACGTATTTTTTGTGTTGTCAATAATCAATGCGAAAATTACGTGTTGGTTTTGTGCTTGCAAAGAATTATATTAACTATTTTGAATGAATTTTTTATTATTTATAATACTCTCATCAATATATTTATCAAGAGATTTTCTGGGTATTTTCCAGTTGCGCCCTACTCTAAAGGCTTTTATTTCTCCTGAATTAAGGAGAGCATATAGTGAATTTCTGCCTATATTAAGATAGTCCATTACTTCTTCAGGCGTTAAGATATCATATTCGTTATTAAACATTATTAACACTCCTATCTATTTATTTTTATTTAACATATTCCTTATATAATTCTATTGGTGTTGGGATATATCCATCTTTAAAAACCTTGGCGTCAGTATTTGTTACAGTAACGTAGTTTGTATCTATATTATCAAACATAAAAAGAATTCTTTTGGTTTCTTTTTTACCATAACCACTTTTATAATCTTTGATGGTCTCAGCTACACTCCTTGACAGGTTAGCGGTATCTATAAACTCTCTTAGCAGCTCTTTGTTTTTCTCAGAATATTCGCTTAATCCTATTCTCTTATTTGCCTCTTTGAGAGTGCATATTATTCCGCTTCCAAATATTTTTTTAAGGTAATAATTGTATAACTCGTCCCCAATTACATTTCCCATACGCATAAAATCCTTGGTAGTTCTTATACAGTATTTTTTACTCAGAGCTTTAAGTTTACCCTCCATACACCTTATTTCCATTCTCACAATATTTTTAGCCTTTTCAATTTGTTTGTTTGAGAAGGTCATATTTTTATCTTTTTTCATTTGCATATATTTATTATATATAGATATTTCTACGTACTCACTGGCATATACCGTAAAATCATCCTTGGTGGGTTTGCGTCTTTTTGATATCTTGTTATATTCTTCATATAATTCTAATTTTGATGGCACATTAGCTCTCTTGGCAGTATTGATGTATGCCTTGACTTGTTCTTGATTTTCAAGTTGAGCATTTACACAAAAGTCAAGTCTTCTCAAATTGCATTTATTCAGTTTAGGTAGTAAGGAACTTTTTTCCTTTAATATAGAGTTAACAATCTCCTCAAGTTCATCATATTTCTTAGTATTAAAAAGCCCCACAAAATTTTCATTATCAATAACTCTGCGGGCAGATATTCTATATGTAATATAATAAGAATAAAAGTCTTTTTTCTTTACTTGAAACATATGAATTAAAATCCCTTTATCAGACAGACCCCAATAAAGCATACCATTCTTTTCTGCTTTCCATTTACTTTTATCTTTTGTTTTTAACTCTTTTTGTATAATATAATAGTTTTCATTAGTAAGCATTGAGCTTACTTCAAATGTATGTATAGTCATATACATCATCCCTTTCTTACGCATTTTTATTTATGTATTAATACTCTTTGTAATCAGAATTACTTGTCTTATTTCTTTATTATTTATCATTATTTTGTCTTTTCTCCTGCTTATATAGCTTATATAGGTTTAACTTTGATTACCAAAGATTATTAATATAATGTTATATAAAATTAAAAATATATGCTCCGCTGTAAGCAGAGCATATAAATTAATCTTTATTCTTTTCTTTATCATCTTTTTTCTTATCTTCCTTATCTTCTTTTAACTCTTTCTTAAGTTCCAGTAAATGATATCCGTCAACATACATTCCCAAATCTGCAGATGAAAGTGGGTTTTCCATAACAACTTTACTCATTATTCCAATTAATTTACTTGAGTTGTTAAGAAGCAAAGGAGAGCCTGAGCTTCCCGGTGTGCTGACAATATCAGCATATCCTATTTCGTTTTCAAAATTATCTTCGGGTTTTGATGCAAGGTATCCTTTTCTGAATATCGGATAACAGCCATGTGTGCTGCTATACCCCGAAGGATATCCTACCATTATAACTTCACTTAAAATTTGTATATCTTTAAGTTCCGCTTCGGTTAAAATGTTTTCCTTCGATATGGATGTGTAATACAAGTCACATCCGGTTATTTTCTTAATTTTTTCTTTAATTTTGTCTAATTTGCATACCGATATATCTTTATCTTTTGCATCAATCCAGTCTAAAGATACGGTGATGGTAACGGTATGTATTAAATCACTCTTACTATCCTTGTAATGCAAGGTTAAATCAGCTTTCTTCATTTCGTTTGCTACATGTGTTGCAGTAGCTAATAATGGGGTTTGCTTTCCACCAATATCCATAGTCACGAAGAAGCCTGTACCGGTTGCTTGGTTGATAGTTTCATCGTTGGTTTTCATAAATACCGTTAAATGTTTTAAAAAATTATAGCTGTCCATATTGAACATCCTTTCATTAAATTGTTTTATAATATATTGTTATAAATTTTTATCGGTTTTCTTGGATTTCAAAAAATATATTATATTCATGGAGGTGAAAACAAATTGTTTAAAAACAGAAAATACATAACAAGCGGAGTGTATAACTATATACCCCCGCTTCTTCAGACAACGCTCTGGGGACTTATTAAAAATATGCCTGTAGATAAAGATTATCTGCAGGTTTTTTTATTGTCATCTGACAATGGAAAACAAAAAGTGATACACACTCAGGAAATGCCTGAGTATAAGAAAGAATATGTGTTTGATATGAAGCCCGTTGTAACAGGAACGGTATTTGCAATAGATGATAAAACACATTCAACTATGCTAATGAATTACGAATATTAGGAGGAATTTTAATGAAATGTAATATCTGCGGGGCAGAACTAACAAAAGAAACTATGAAAACATTTAAAGACATACCACTTTGTTCACATTGCTTTGATACTGAAATTGTTTATTGTCACTGCTGTGGAGAACAAATATGGAGAAGCGAGGCGGAGGGGAATATTAACTTAATATTATGTGAGCGATGCTTTGATAATAACTACAGCTATTGTGAGGATTGCGGTAGTTTAATACATAACAGTAACGCATATTATTTCGATGATTCAGACTATCCGTATTGTCAGTCTTGCTTTGAAGAACTGCAGGATAAACCAATCAAAGAATACTCATATAAGCCGGAACCTATATTCTATGGTTCGGGCAATTTATTTATGGGTGTTGAACTTGAAATTGACGAAGGAGGAGAGAATAACGATAATGCCGAAAGTATTCTTGGTATTGGAAACTTTCCCGAAGAGAGAATTTATTGCAAACACGACGGAAGTATTGAAGATGGGTTTGAAATAGTATCTCATCCAATGACCCCGGAATACCATCTTAACACTATGAATTGGAAAGAAATATTGACGAAAGCTATTGATATGGGATACCGTTCCCATCAGGCAGGTACTTGTGGACTTCATATCCATGTGAACAGAGATGCCTTCGGTGGCGATATTGATGAACAGGAAAAGAAAATAGCCAGAATAGTGTATTTTGTTGAAAAACATTGGGACAAGCTTTTGAATTTCTCAAGAAGAAGCGAAGATGCTATGAATCGTTGGGCAGCCCGATACGGTATATCACATAATACTGAAGATACATATATTAAAGCCAAACAAAAGGGTATGGGAAGATATGTAGCAATCAACCTTACAAATTATTCAACTATAGAGTTTAGACTGTTCAGAGGAACTTTAAGATATGAAACCTTTGCGGCAACCATTCAGCTTGTTGAAAGAATATGTAATCTTGCAACCAAAATAACAGATAAGGAAATGGAAGAGCTTACATGGGAGAAGTTTATTGACAGTATTGAAACGGATAAAAAGGAACTAATAGATTACTTAAAGATTCGAAGATTATACAAGGAGGAATAATTATGTGCGGACTATTTGGATATTCATATTATGGTGTACGACAACCGAAGAAAATATCGGAACTGACTAAATCGTTAGCAGAACAATCTGCTTCAAGAGGAACAGATGCAACAGGTATATCTTATATACGAAACAGAGAAGTTATAATCGCAAAACAACCAAAATCTGCTTATAGAATTAAATTTAATCATCCTGAGGACGTAGCGGTGCTTACAGGGCATACAAGACATTCAACACAAGGCTCAGAAAAGAAAAACTATAACAATCATCCGTTTTATGGTAAGTGTGGTAACACAAAATTTGCCTTTGCACATAATGGTGTGCTTATGAATGATGAAGTGCTTAATATGCGGTATAACTTTCCTAATACTAAAATTGAAACAGATTCGTATGTTGGAGTAAAGCTCTTAGAAACCAAAAAGCATCTTAACTTTGACAGTATTAAATTTA
This sequence comes from Clostridia bacterium, assembly GCA_045658425.1. Taxonomy (GTDB): domain Bacteria; phylum Bacillota; class Clostridia; order UMGS1840; family HGM11507; genus SIG450. Next base: position 6,802 of record JAZOVB010000109.1, read on the forward strand.
TGGCAGAAGAGATTGAGGGTAGTTTTAGTTTTTCAATACTTGATAATGATAACAATATATATCTTGTAAAAGGGGATAGCCCATTATCAATCATTCATTTCCCGGAAGAAAAAATATATGTGTATGCAAGTACTGATGAGATTTTATATAAAGCACTTATTGATACACCACTTTTTGATTCATTGAGAGAAAAGAAATATGAAATAATTGAAATGGAAGAAGGGCAGATACTTAAAATCTGTTCAAACGGAAAACTTAAATACGGAAAATTTAAATTTAATCAACATTATGGCAGGCGTTGGTACGAATATGGTTATTTTGACTTTGGATATAAAGAGAGTGACTATATATCCGACTTAAAAACTGTAGCAGCATACCAGGGATATTCACCTGATGATGTTGATGAATTATTACATAACGGTTTTTCGTTGGAGGAAATAGAAGATTATATCTATGGCATGGAGGTATAACTATGAAATATATAAAGTTTTTACTTATGGCTGTTATAGAGGTTTTGGTGGATATTTATAACAGCAGTAAGCATAACAGCAGTTGACAAATGGTATCCTTAAAGGTGTACCTTTTAGGACCGGTGAAAAACATACTGAAACAGTGTCATTAAAGGTTAAAAAGCAATTTTGGGATATGTCCTGAAATTGTTGGACCTTTAGTGACACTTAATTTTTATTTTTTTGGAGGAATTTATGGATAATAAAACTTTTTATTATGCGAGAGTATCAACAAAAGAGCAAAATCTTGACAGACAAATTGAAGCTTTTAAAAAAATGGGCGCTGATGAACGTGAAATTATATGCGATAAAGAAAGTGGCAAGAGTCTTGAACGAAAAGGATATCAAGCATTAAAAACTACAATTTTGAGAAGCGGTGATATATTGGTTATAAAATCTCTTGACAGACTTTCAAGAAATAAAGCCGATATTAAAAACGAGCTTCAGTATTTCAAGGATAATAATATCCGATTAAAGGTTATTGACCTTCCTACCACTATGCTGGACTTGCCGGAGGGACAGGAATGGGTTTTTGAGATGGTTAATAATATACTGATTGAAGTTTTGGGTACAATCGCAGAGCAAGAAAGACAAACAATCAGAAAAAGACAACGTGAAGGAATTGAAGCGGCAAAATTAAAAGGCAAGCATCTTGGAAGACCAAAATTTGTAAAACCCGACAACTGGGATGAGGTTATATCTATGTGGAAGAACGGAGAAATAACAGGACGCCAAGCTCAAAAAGAACTTGGCGTCAAAACCACAAGCTTTTATAAATATACTAAACTTTTTATGTAAAATTTGATGAATTATTTTTAAAAAATGACTAAATTTATAATAAACTCTCTGTCCGAGATAAGTATTGGTGTGTATAACTGACCTTTTTATTCATTTTTTATGAATGCCCAATGAAAAGGAGCAAGGTATATCTCAACCTTGCTCCTATGGGATATATGCTATTCGGTTCAACAAATTCAAGTTTGTCGAACTCTATTATTCTTTCTCAGCCAATATTCTAATGCTTTCAGGGTTGTCAATGTAAGTTTCAGTATATCCGCACTCAGGACATACAGCACATTTGATTTTTCCCAAGGAGCCTTTGAACATTCCATTTTCTCTAACTTCTATACCATAACCACCTCTGGTGACCATAACAGCCAAATCTTCAACCATTGTTGTTTCACACCTTAAACATTTTCTCATACGGATACCCCCTTATTGTTTCATTGGAATTTTCTTTGTTTCACTCGAAATGAAACAATATGTTTTAATCAATGGGTGGGAATTGTTTCCATAGGGGTTTTGCAGTACAGAAACTATAACTTACGGTTCCGCTGTGTTTATCAGAACTGTTCCAAGTAGCAACAACCTCATAGATATAATTACCATCCTTCAGGTGAAAGAAAATGTAACCGTTATCGAAATTTACAGATATATTTTCACTTTCAGCAACAGAATTTCCCCAATCTTCCTCAGGCCAACAGCGAACAAAAATTTCGTCTGGTATAACATTATTGGGTGCAGCACCGAACTGCAAAGTTGCACATAAGGGGTCAATGCTCGAATAATATGTAGGAACTAAATCCAATACAGGTGTAATTTCCTTTTTCAACAACGGGTGCTGACTATCCCCCATAATGCCAGTTAGTTCTCCATTTTCGTCAGGGTATATCCAAGAAGAAGTTCCTTTTAACCCCTCAATCTGAATTTCACCTGCCAGCACATACAATGTAGGTGGCTCCTGCAAAATTGTTTTCGGTTCAGTATGATACTCAATACCAAACTCGTCTAAATCAGCAATTACAACTCTGCCAGCAGTAAGGGCAGTTGTAATATCTTCCGAACAGCCGTTATTGTAAGTAACCACAACATACTGACTTTTGATTACACTAAAATAGTATTCGTTGCTCTCGTCCTCGTAAAACTTCTCCAATGCTGTATCACAAGGCAGATTTTCTTCTTTTGCTCTGTCACGGATTTCTACAACGGCTGTGTCTGATTTTTCAGGGAACTGGATTTGTTGTCCTATTTCCGCTGTCTTATCTTCTTCGGCTGGCAATTCATAGTTCATAAACCAACTACCATACTTGACCCCACGATTGTTCTTGTATGGCTCATTGGGGCTTACACTTGGGTATCTGATAACCTTATAACCCAATCCCCAATATGTGACCTTGTTTCCATCCGCAGAAACAATTTTGATTGTGCATTTAGGCTCAACAGAGTTTCTAACTCTGGCACTATCTATGTAACTGGTTAGTAATGCTGCTGACACTAATAGCACAGCCACAATGCCTAAGATAATAAAAGACTTTTTCTTCATATAGCAACCTCCTTAAAGTAATATTCTTTGTATATATAGACGGGAAAATCAGCAAAAAGTTCCAAATTACAAGCATATCATACCATAACGATATATATTTGTCTCATTCCAGAGCAGAGAATTTACAAATTCACAACATTTTCAGATTGCTAACCTCTTCATATCAAAGGAAATTGGCTTGTATTTGAACTTGGCAAGCGGTATCTTCTTCGCCTGATTGGATAACAGAGTGATAATGTCATAGGCTTGTTCAAGATAGGTCTTGCCCTTATTCTTCTCGACCCAATAGAACAGAGCCAAGTAGTAGTCAAGGAACTTGGAAGATACTCCGTGATACAGATACATAAAATCACTAATGTTGTGATGGTAGCCGTTGATATGACCGAGATGATACCCACCGCTTGTATGCTTTCCACTTGGGATTTGATTTAAGGGTATCTTGTACTTGTTGGCTACTGTCTTATATGCTCTATGGCTATCTGTAACCAAAACAGTATCTTCGGTGAAATGGGGAACAAGGGTCTGCTCAATATGAATAGGCTGTATTCTGCCGACACAAACACTCTGCAAGAAGTGGTTGTTGTTGGTGTCAACACAAGACAAACAACATACTTGCTGATTGCTGATACCTCTCTTTTTCTTCTGCTGTTCGTGTAGGGTCTTTAAGACTTCGATGATTTTCTCTGTATCCATACCGTTCAGAGCATTGGAAAACTTCTCTTGTGATTTCAAATCACCAAGTTTGACATAGTTCAACAATTCAGCCTTGTTCTCTTCTTCGTTCTTAATGTAACTATGTAGGAAATCTATGTCAAAGCCTTGTTTCTCAACATATTTGATTTTCTTCCTATAACTAATATGGGTGTATGGCATTCTGCCAAGTGTACCCAAGAAGAACATAGGGTCTTTAACGTCCTTAAAAGACAGAGGATAGTAATACTCGTCACTCTCTGCCAAACTCTTGAAATCATCCTGATTGCTGACGAACTGAAGGAGGACAGAACATATCCTATGTCTGTTGTGTAATGCTGTCTCTTTGTTGATACCGAGTTCTTTTGCTATGGTACGGCAACTCTCACCTTGTAAGGTCAACTTGATTAACTCAATCCATTTACCGACAGACAACTTAGAGCGAAAGGCAACTGTGCCGTTGGTATCTCCGAAAGTGCAGTTGCAATCTTTACACAGATATCTCTGTCTGCCTTTGCTCTTTCCATACTTGATAACCTTGATAGAGCCACAATGAGGACAGACAACAGTATCCAAATCCTTGTCATTGGCATAACTTCTACGCTCTCTGCAACATTGGAAGAAGACCCTTTCTTCCTTAGTTAGTTCAGGTCTTGCACTTCTTCTTGTTTGCAAAGCGGTCACTAACTCTTGGATTTGTTCGTCTGTTAAGTCAGCCACAGCGATTTGTTTTTGTATATCGTTAAAATTGGAATTGAAATCAGCCATAAAAATGTCCCCCTACAAAAATTGTTTTTGTAAGGGAACATAATTATTTCTGTCAGCAAAAAACTCATTTATGCATAATTATCTTTAAAAATGTATAATTTTTGCTCACCAATATTTATCTCGGACAGAGAGATAATAAAAAGTTGAAAATATTGGCTTGTCAATCAACGGTCAATTAAAACCATCGTCAAATTGCACAAAAACTCAAAAAAATCCCTTTATATCAACTTTGTGAAGGAATCTAAGAATTCACCAAATGCCTTCTTATATTTTGCCGGTGCTTTTTCTAAAAAAGTAACCATTTTGTCTAATAATTCAATGTTATCTCCTCCGCATAAATCGAATAAACGATTTTTCAAAGGAGCCGCTGTATACTCAAATATTATCGGGTTTATATATTCGATTCCGTCTATAGGTGCCGTTTTATGGGGTTCTTTTGATAAACCGATTAAATAGTCGGCTGTGCAGGATAAATTTGAAGCTAAAGAATTCAATAACTCAACATTTACAGATTTGTATTTTCCTTTTTCAATGTTTGATAAGGTTTGTTTGCTTGTCTTAACAGTTGCTGCAAGCGTCTCCAGTGTGTATCCTCTGGTTTTGCGCATTTCTTTTAGACGTTCGCCGTAAAGTACTCTTTGTGGTTCTGTCATAATTTTATTCATATGATCAATCTCCTTTCGTTTTTATATAATAACACATTAGTTGCCGTTTGTCAATAGTTTGTAAACAATGCCCAAAAATAAAATAAATACTTGATTTTGGGATTTCCGTCAATAGCATTTTTATTTTGTTTGTGTTATGGTGATATCAGAGCTCAAATAAAGTTTGGCAAGCCAAAGAATAAAAGGAGGAAAAATACTATGAAAAAAGAATTTAACGTTTGTTACAAGTACATAAACCGTACGAAGGAAAATTGGAGTTTAAATCTAGAGACGTTTAATATGTCAGGTACATATATTGGCGAAGCAATTGGTGATTCCTACAGAACGTGGACTTCAGAAAGACCTATTATATTGTCCTGTCAGACAGGCTGTGGAAAAACAACTTTTTGTGAAGATATACTGATTTCTGATGCTATTCAAAAGAATAAAAAAATTATTTTAGCATCAAATCGTTTGGCTTTAAGTTTGGCAGAAAAAAAGCGGATTTTAAAAAAATTCGATATAAAAAATATTTGGAATGATGAAGGATTGAGAGAAGAATATAGTTTCGGAGAACATATACTTATCTGTACCTTCCAAAAACTTTTTTCTTTGATGTTAGACAAACAACTTCCCCAAAATGTTGAGTATCTGATTATGGATGAATCACATTATTTCATGACTGACTCAGGGTTTTCTACTGTTTCATCCTTTTTGCTTAAAAACATACCAAGAGTTTTTGCATATTCTAAGCGTGTGTACATTAGTGCGACAATAGATGATGTTTTGCCATATATTTGCAAATACGAAGCTCTTGCAGGATCTGCAAATTTTAAGATTCGTCACGGCTGGAATCCTGATTTTGAACACATTTTGAGAATTTGTGATAGGGAAGTGCGTGAAAAGGAAATTCGTAGAGGTCTTTATTCACCTCTTTTTCCTACTCCAATTTTGTACTCTATGCCCCAAAATTATGATTTCATAAATTTAAATTTCTTTGAAGATGATATGACTTTAATTGATAAGATAAATAAATCCGTAAATAAATGGCTCGTTTTTGTAACTTCGAAAGAGAAAGGCAAGGAACTGGCGACTAAAATAAAAGGTGCTATTTTTATTGATGCTTCTACCAAAGAAAATGACCCCGATTATATAGACAGCCTCATTGATAGTGAAAAGTTCGAAAACAAAGTTCTTATTTCAACGAGTGTTTTTATCAACGGCAATAATCTTGTTGACGAAGAACTATGCAGTATTGTTATTTATCAGGTTGATGAAACTTCTATAAAGCAGGGATTGGGGCGTAAGAGAATATCTCGTGGCAGCAATGAGAACATAGAAGTCTATTTGAAAATTCCCAGTAAAAAAATGCTTAATCAATATTTGAAGAGCGCGGAAGATGCGCTTGATATTGTTGAAAAATCTGACAATAACCCTAGCTATTTAAGTAGATTTTTGCTTTCTAATACCTATAATGTCGAGATGATAAAAAAAATGTTATACGTAGATAAAAAGGGGGGGCTGCATTTTGCTGAACTCTGTGTAGAAAATTTAAAAAATGATGTTGTAAGGTTCAAAAACATGTTGGCTTTATTAGATGGGGGTGTTCATTCATATTGTAGAGAGATAGCAGCTTATTTTAAACTTGAATTTGATGAAAAAATGGTTGAAATGCTGGCTACTTTTGATAATGTCGTAGCTGAGTATGAAAAACGTATGCTCGAGATGTCTCCTGTTGATGAAACTAGATACAGAACTAATATTTCTGAGTTAAATAAAATAAAGAGACGTTTCGGTCGTTATGATAAAAGGAGAGATAATGATGGCAAAAACAGACCGACTATGTTGCCGAAAACTTATAATCAGAGAATGCAGGAAGTTGGAAGCTCATTAAGAGTAAGAGAACAGGATAGCTTTTTTTATTATTATTTAGAAGAGTGACCACGTCACATGATGACACAGGAGGTGATATTATGAAAAATATTGAACTGATTCTTGAAGTGCTTTATGATATTTTAAACAGAAAATAAACCTTTAGGGTAAAACAAACTAAGTAAGGAGGTGTAGGCGTATGGCTATGACCTTAAAAACATCTGTTGCGTACTGTAGATATTCAAGTGATATGCAACGTGAAGAATCAATAGAAGCACAAGCAAGAGCTATAGGCGAATATGCAGATAGGCATGGCTATGCGCTGCATAAAATATATGCCGACCGCGGCATAAGCGGAACGACGGACAATCGTCCGGAGTTTCAGGCAATGATAGAAGATGTTAAAAAGGGCGGAATTGACGCCGTGATAGTTCACAAATATGACAGGTTTGCCCGTAATCGAGCAGACAGTGCTATGTACAGACGCGAACTTGAAAAACACGGTGTTAAGTTGATTTCTGTTCTGGAGAATTTTGATGACAGTCCGGAGTCAATAATTCTTCAGTCGGTTATCGAAGGTTATAATGAATATTACAGCAAAAACTTAAGAAGAGAAGTCATGAAAGGGCTTAAAGAGAATGCTCTTTCATGTAGGCATACCGGAGGAACTCCTTGTTTAGGATATGATGTTGACAAAACCACCATGAAGCTTGTTATAAATGAATATGAAGCTCAGGCGGTCAAACTCATATTTAAAAGATATCTTGAAGGTTATGGATACAGTTTTATTATAAACGAGCTTAATGAAAAAGGATATAAGACAAAAAGAGGAGCATCCTTCGGTAAAAATAGCCTTCACGAAATATTAAGAAATGAAAAGTATTCCGGAGTATATACATATAATGTAACGGCGTCAAAAAATGCTCTTGGGAAATTCAACAGACATAAAGCAAAATCAGATGAAGAAATAATCAGAGTGGACGGTGGTGTTCCACAAATTATTTCTAAAGAAGATTTCAGTAAAGTTCAGGAAAAGATGAAATCAAGACAAAAAACCACTGCTTCATTCAGAGCGAAGCAAGAATATTTATTATCAGGAAAAATAATATGCGGTGAGTGTGGTTGTACATATGCCGGGAATTCTAGAAAACCTACTCCGACTCATCCTTTATATGTTTCTTACAGGTGCACTAAAAAGAATGGTCAGATTAAATGCAAAAACCCTGAAATTCAAAGAGATGTAATTGAAAAAGAAATTCTTAAAAGATTAGCAGATAAGGTTTTTGACGAAAGGGTATTCCCGGAAATAATGGAAAGATATAATTCATATGCTGCCTCTAAAAATACAGATCTTATGGTAGCAATAGAAACGCTTAAATCTAAAATTGAAATGGTGGATAAGGGAATTTCTAATATTGTTGAAGCAGTAGTTACAACAGGTTCAACAGCATTGGCAGATAAATTAAAAGAACTTGAAGTGGATAAGAGAATATATGAAAATGCCTTGTTTGACAAAGAAAAAGAACTTGACAAAATGACCGTAGATAAAAAGGAAATGAAGCGGGCTTTCAAAAAGGCTAAAAATATGCTTACCTCCGGAATCCTTGCCAATCGTAAAGCAATTGTTGAAAATTATGTTAAACAGATAATAATTACTAAGGATAAAATCGCTATGGAATTTAATATATCAGATACATATACGATTACAGAAGAGATAAATCGAAACAGCAACTTATAAAAGCTCCTGCAGTCAATCGCTGCAGGAGTTTTTGTGTGTCTTTATTAGTTTGGTAGTATATCAAAAATTGTATTAATTATTTTTTATTGGGTTGTGTTTTTTCTATAATCATCAGGAGTAATGGAATATAGTGATTTAAATGCATTGTTATTGGTATATGATAGCAGGTGTAATATATCTATTCCCCTGAAGTTTATCCAAAAGTTTATATAGGTTTCTTTAACAACTGTAAGCTTATAGAATTCTTCAGGCGTTAAGATATCATACTCATTATTAAACATTATTAGAAATGTGATACAATATAAAAAATCACATATGCAAAGTTAGGAGGTAATTATTATTGAAAAAATAGGTTATGCTCGTGTATCATCGATAACTCAGAGAGAGGATAGGCAGATAGACGAACTTTTATCCTGTGGAGTTTTGGGAAAAAATATCTACATAGACAAGCAAAGTGGTAAAGATTTTAACAGAAAGGCATACAAGAAAATGTATAAAAGTTTAAAACCGGAAGATTTGTTGGTTATTAAAAGCATTGACAGGCTTGGCAGAAATTATCAGGAGATTCAGGAAGAATGGCGTAAAATAACAAAGAAAAAAAGAGCTGACATAATTGTACTTGATATGCCTCTTCTTGATACGACAAAATCCAAAGATTTATTAGGAACATTTATAGCTGATTTAGTTTTGCAGCTGTTATCATTTGTAGCGGAAAATGAAAGAATCAATATTCGTCAGCGACAGAAAGAAGGGATAGAGGCTGCAAAAAAACGAGGGGTGCGTTTCGGTAGACCACCACTTAAAATGCCGGAAAATTATAGTGAGTACTATAAAATGTGGAAGGACAAAAAAATAACTGCCAAAGAGGCAGCCGAGCTTTGTAATATTCCATTATGGGCATTTTATCAAAAGGGAAATAATTAATTTTTTTAGGAAAAGTATAGGTTTACTTTTCCTTTAAATTTGCTAAAATCTACTTTTTTAATATTATCACATATACAATGTTTTGTCAATAATTTGTCATATATTGCAAGTTGTTTGTTAAAAATGACGAAAAAATTTTTTTGAGTAAACCTATACTTTAAATGAAAGTGGGTGTTATTTTAAAAAATTGTTATGAAATGGAATGCAAAATTAGGCACAGTTGCTGCTAAAAAATGTTGTTTTTGTGAGTATTGGCTTGGACCAAGACCGGAGCCGGTGCCTAGGAGTAACGGTATGTTTCGGTATGAAGACCACATGCAAGGGATTTGCAGACATCCGTTGTATAGAACAAAAAATAAGGTTGCAGGAGCAACCTGTAGTAAGTTTGAACAATATACACATTTACATTAAGGAGGATTTTTATGGGATTGTTTGGAAGTTTATTTAACGGAATATTAGATGTTGCTCAAAGATCTGACGAAATAGTCGATGCAGTTAATAAAGGGAAAGAGTTAGCGAATAAAATAGCCGACAAGATCGCTGAAAAAAGATATAAAGATTTATGTAAAACTTGTGACAATATAAGTAACATCCTGGAAACAATTGAGCACAATTTTGACGTGTTAACAGCCAGGATGAACAAAAGAAACACTATAGTTTCGGAAGAAAATCTAGTAAGTTATAAATATTTAATTCCACCAAAATATGATGATATTTTCTATGCTTCAAATGAATATATAAGTGCAAAGATAAACGGCAAATATGGAATAGTAGACAAGGAAGATAATGTTGTTATCCCCTTTGAATATGATTATATAGGAAGATTTGGCAACAGACTTTTTCCAGCTAAGATAAATGAAAAGATGGGGTATATAAATTTAAAAAATGAGATAGCCATCGAATTTAAGTATGAATATGTAGGAGAATTTTCTGGTGATTTAGCAGTAGCTTGTGTAGAAGTTGAAGGCGATCTGAAGTATGGATATATTAATATGAACGGAGAATTTGTTATTAACCCGAAATATGATGATGCTTATGAGTTTAATTCCGATGGGCTGGCAAAAGTAGGGATTAATAAATTTCAAGATTGTATGTATGGAGTAATAGATAAAAATGATACGTCAATAGTGAATTGTAATTATCAGGAACTTGATATACACAAAGATTTTATAAGGATGAGAGAAGATTCGTACGGAGGAATAGCTGATTTTGTTGACCTTAAAGGTTTTCCAATCGAACTCGAAGGACAGGCTTTTATAGACTTTTTTGATAAAAGAGGGTTTAAAGAACGAGAAGCATATGGCCATGATATAGAGCCTAAGCTTAAATCGAATCAAATAGTTTCCTATGGTATATGTGAAGAAAATTCAGAACAATTCACTTATGGTTTTCGCACATATGTTGATAATAAAAATATTTGCAAAATAAAGCCTGTGTTTGAAGAAGCTTATGGACTTTATGATGATAATACTGCAATAGTAAAAAGGAAATCACTTTATGGAATAATAAAAATTGAAGAAAGTGAGGTGTGATATATGGCAATCAAATCTTACAGCGTATCTTTTAAAGTAAATGGAGGGAAAACCTGTCAAAAGACTGTTGTTACTGATTCAGTAGCACATGCTAAAGCGGAAGTGCAGTCCTGTTATCCATCCGATAAGATTACATTTATGGGCGTTAAGGAAGTTAGATAATTAAAAATTTTATTCAGTTAAAAAGGCAATGATTGACATTGTCTTTTTTAACTTTAGATAAAGAAAAACTCAGAATACAAAGGAATAATAAAATGAATGAGAATCAATATTTGATAAAAACATCTCGTGTTATAAGAAAATACTTGAAAGAAAAAAACTATATATTCAAAGAATATAGCCAGATAAACGATGTAACATTTGAAATATCATTATCTGAAAAAAGAAAAATTAAACTGGAAGTGAATTCTTTTGAAACCTATTATGATTGTTTGCTTCATATCTTTGACTGTTTAAGCTATGAAGCTGATGAAGATATGATTTATATGGAATATGGTAAAAAAGTGGTAGAGTTGTTAACATTGCTAAATTCTTGCCAGGATTTTCCTTATATTTCTGTAGCAGATACAAGTTCTTTTTCTTTTATAAAAATCACACATCCTGTAAGTATGTACGGAAAGATTCCTGATTTTTTATCACTCGAAGAAAAAATAAATGAATTTTCTACATTCATAGAAAAACTCATGGCAGGAATTAAAGATATAATCGAGAATAAAATACCGGTAAAAGAAGTTTATGAGAAAATAAGAAAAACAGTTGTCAATAAGACAGATAAAACAGAAGAGAATAATGAAACAATTATTAAAACCATAAAAAACGAACTGAAAAAATCCGATATTGAATGCGAAATTCCGGATGAGAACCGTATACGCTTTCAAATAAATATTCCTAAAAATAAATTATGTTTAACTGAATGTAATATTACGTTAAAGAATGGTAAAATAAAAATTTTATGCCCTCTTTCTCTCGGTGACATCAAAGATAATATTTATGATGTAGCTGAGTATGTTTTATATGTAAACAGTCTGTACGCTTGCGGTATAAGATATGGAGTTGATATTGATTCGGGAAAGGTAATGTTTGTGTATGATGGCAGCAAATTAAGTCTTCCAGAGATCAGAAAAATGATAGAAGATGAAATTTTATCTAATATTTCACATCTCATAAAAGAATACTGGAATGGTCTTAGAGATGTTGCAGCAGGTAAGCTTTCTGCACAACGCGCCTACTCTTATTTAATCAAGGCTGTTCTTGGAGAAGAAGAGTTGATGTCAGCTGAAGCTTTAAAAAACAGAGTAAAAAAATATCTTAAGCAAAACAAAATTGAAGGTAAATTTAATAAATTTAAAAATATTATCGGCGGTAAATTTAAAATAGACTCTTATGATAAAACTAAAGTGGGAGTAGGTTCAGTAGAAATAAATCTTTTTGGCGATTATTTTCAGATTCTTGCTGAGGCTGATGTTGATTTTGACGATAGCTGTAAAGAGCAGATTGCCGAATATCTCACAAGACTTAATTTTGCTGAAAACTATGTGAAATTTGATTTGGATTATGATAATAATAATAAGGTAACTGTTAACTGCTCTAAACCTTCAAAAGAGTTTTCTGATTTTGAAAATTTCTTCCTGCTTACTATCTCATATTGCTATAAGTGCAGAAACGGAATAACTAATATAATAAACAAAAAAGCTTTGCCAAAGGAAATGGCAGAAAAAACTCTTATGGAGGAGTAAAATATGGAAAATGTTATGACGCCGAAAAAAATTTATGAATTAGCAAAAAAAGAATACTCTTTAAAAGAAATAAGCTACGATATCCCTGAAAAAAATACTTTCGGATTTTCTTTTTCGATATGTGACGGTGTAAACGGAGATTTATACATAGTGGCAAGAGAAAACATCAGCAGGATATATTGTGATTTCCCAATTATAATACCTCCTGAAAAAATATCCGAAGTTTTAGAATACATCTTCAGGATAAATCATAACGAAAAAGAAGTAAGATTTGAATATGACTATGAAAGCCAAGTTGTATCGGCCAGATATGATTTTAATAATAGGGATGTATTATATTTACCTGAATACAAGGTGGAAGACTTTTGTAAGCGTTACTGTTACGGACTTCTCTTAATACTTGAAAAAGATGTTAAAGCAACAGATGCAGCCGAAATGGCTATGGCAGGTGATTGGATAATAGAAAACGGCATATTAAAAAAGTATAACGGAAATGAAGAAATAGTTTATATTCCTGAAGAAGCAGAGATAATCGACTGTGAAGCTTTTGCCGGTTGTGAAAATATAGCTGTTATCCATATGAATGGAGGCGTAAAGGAAATCAGGGAAGGTGCATTTTCAGACTGTGTAAATCTTGAAAAAATCATCATTCCGGAAACAGTTAGCGGAATTGGAAGCAGAGTTTTTAAGAACTGTAAAAAGCTTGAAAAAATAATTCTTAAAGGTAATTCATCTTTCGAACTGGAAAATGGAGTACTCTACACTAAGTTTAAAGAATGTATTTTACATTATCCTTACGAAAAAAAAGATGAACGATTTGTAGTTCCGGGAAGCGTCAGATATATAAAATCCGAAGCTTTTTACGGCAACAAATATATAAAAGAAGTTTTCATTCCAGAAAATACAAGTATTAATCCGCATGCATTTTCCGGTTGTTCGAATTTAGAAAGAATATATTTTGCAGGGCAAGAGAACCTTATTTCTCCCACTGCTTTTTCAAAATGCAATAATCTCATTATTTTTGGAAAAAAAGGTTCAGATGCCGAGAAGTTCTCACGGGATAACAACATCAGATTTGAATATGTAAAAGAATTGCCTGAAGAAGTTTGTGCTCTTTTTAAAGATCGTGAAGACAGAAGAGAAGGCGGTGAATTTTTCTGTTCAGTCTTCACAAATTCGCTGGAGGAAGCTGCAGCAGGGTTTGCCAAAAATATTATAGTAACCGCCTGTAAAGACGGCTCACTTTCGGTAAGTGACGACGGTCAGGGAATTTTTCTTGATTATAACAGTGAAAAAGAAATGTATAACTGGGAAATAATTTTTGATGAGAAATTATCAAAATACGAGTACACGGTAAATAATTCAAATTACAATATAAAATATTGTGGTGGCGGCAGTCTTTTTCAACTTAAAGAAAATTCAGAGTATTTTAATATAATATCTGTAAGAGACGGATATAAATATGAGCTTAATTTCAGAAACGGGAAAATCGAAGGTGGCCTTAAAAAGAAAGAAATAAAACGAAAAAAGACCGGAACAACAGTTAAATGGAAACCACTGTCACATAAAAGAGCAGACAGAGAATATATAAAAGAAATAATAAAAACAAGAGAGACATATCTTACAGGGCATAAATTGTCTTTTACAAAAGGATGCACATCTTTTGTGCCAATGAGAATGCTTGACGAGTTAACTGTAACATTTAATTACGAAAAAGAAGACGGTAGTTTTGTAACAAGAATCACAGGAGACTAATATGAGTAAAAAGGTAGTTAAAGCATTGATTTTCGATATAATTATTGTATTTTTGTTGCTGGTATTGTATGAATTTTTAAAATCTGGTTGTGCTAAGGCAGGAGCATTTATTTCTATAGCCCTGATGGTCGTTTTTTTAATTCTTATAACAGCAGTGATTTTAATTTTTATTTTTTATTGGTGGTGCGATGTTAAATGGACCGCTATCAAGAAAAAATTGACAAATTTGAAAGGTGATTGACTATGAGTGAAATAGAATCAGGATTGTTTTCAATCAATGTTAGTAAGATGGTAAAGATACTCTCGAAAAGTTACATATCGTTGATTGAAACAAAAACACCATTTAATAGATTTCCGTCTGTAATGCTTTGGGGACCGCCCGGCGTAGGTAAATCACAAGGCGTCAGGGAAATTGCGAAAGAAATCGAAGAAAATACAAATAAGAAAGTAGTTATTACAGATGTTAGATTACTGCTCTTTAATCCGGTTGACCTAAGAGGCATCCCAACAGCAAACGAAGATAAAAGTCTGGCTATTTGGTTGAAGCCTAAAATATTTCAGATGGACGAAGACGGAGATATTGTAAACATTTTATTCCTTGATGAGATATCTGCTGCACCCCCATCGGTTCAGGCATCGGCATATCAAATCACCTTGGACAGAATGGTTGGAGAGCATAAGCTGCCGGAAAATTGTATTGTAATTGCAGCAGGTAATCGCGTTACAGACAAGTCAGTTGCTTATAATATGCCAAAAGCTCTTGCCAATCGATTATGTCATTTCGAAATAAAAGGTGATTCAAATTCGTGGCATGACTGGGCAGTAAAGACAGGTGTTCATGAATATGTTGTAGGTTATTTGGAATATAATTCAACCGCTTTAATGAGATTTGATTCAAGTGTAACAAACCTTGCATTTCCAACACCAAGGTCTTGGGAAATGGTAAGCAATATTCTTAATACGATTTCAGATAATATTGATGAGGTTTACCCTATGGTTGTAGGCTGTATAGGACATGCAACGGCAAGTAATTTCAAAACATGGGTTGAATTGTATAAAACCATGCCGTCTATAGAGGCTATCTTTGCAGGAAGGAAAATTGATGCACCAAAAGCTGAAGAACTACGGATTGTATTACGCTCTGCGATGGTGTCATATGCCAGAAAACATCCTGAAAAACAATTGATTGATAATTCGATTGATTTTTCATGTAAACTACCTTGGACATTTCGTGGAAACTTAATGCATGATTATTATTATATTCCTGAAGTTAGACCTATTATTAAAGAAAACGAAGTTTTTAAAACAGCAATGAAGAAGGTATGGAAATGACCGAGCAACGAAAAAAACGATTGAAAAGAAAACTACAAGAGTCACGGTTTAGGTTATTTAAATTTAATAAGGAGTTCGCAAGTCCGCTTTTAGATATGATATTCGTAGCAACAAAAGAAGTGCAGAGGATATCAACAAACGGATATTGTATTTATTTTGATCCTGATTGGCTTCAAAAACTTGGAAATACTGAATTGGACTTTATTCTCGCACATCAATTAATGCACATTGCATTAGGACATATAGAAAGGCCCAAATATTACCAAGGGGATAGATTTCATCTGGCATGTGACATTGTTGTAAATTCGAACCTGGAAAGGTTAGGATGGTCACATGAAAGGTTGCCGCATATAGGTAAAATATTTTATGAAACTTTCTATCCGTCAATACCCGGCTACCTACTAACATCAATAGAAGCACTTTATTGTGTACCTTTTGATCCTGCAGAAATGAGGACGGGAGTCAGAAGGAATTATATGATAGATGCAGAAAACTGGTGGGATAAGAAAACGGATAGAGGCGAAAATGGCGAAATAGTTCTCAGTCCTGATGATGAAGAACCGGAAGATTTGATTGACGATAGGATTGATTTTGGAGACGGCAGGTTTTTTGTTGTAAAAGAAACTTTTGCATCAAATGGTGGATATCGTTTTGGAAGAAAAGAGTCAAACGATGAAAACGAAAAAGTCACGCAATGGGAAAAGTGCGTAACTAATGAGCTTATGTCTTTAAGAAGCACAGCGAAGCGAAGCTCTGATTGTAGTACTTCAGAAGAGTTTTCAGAAAGGAGTTGGCAGCAGAATGATGCATCTAAGCTTGATTGGAGAAAACTGATTGATAGTTTTATACAAGAGGATGTGTGTGACTATTTCTTTACACCGCCGGATAAAAGATTTCAGGATTCGGATTTCTTTCTTCCGGATTATAATGTTCTTGAAGAAAAACCAAAAAAAGTCTTATTTATGGTTGATACATCCGGGTCAATCAGTGATGAAATGCTATCCGTTGTCTATGGTGAAATAAAGGGCGCATTAAATCAGTTTAACGGTGGCTTGGTTGGAGCATTGGGCTTCTTTGATGAAAAAGTATATACACCGACATATTTCTCGGAAATAGATAATCTGTTTTATATTAAACCATATGGAGGCGGTGGGACGAATTTTAACTGTATATTTGATTTTGTAAAGAGAAATATGTCAAATAATCCACCGACAAATATTATCATATTTACAGACGGACAAGCTAACTTTCCAGATAAGAATATAGTAAACAATATTCCTGTTTTGTGGCTGATTTCAGACGAGAGTATAAGACCGCCTTGGGGTAAATATGCACATGTTAGAGTTGATATACTGCAGAACGCGAAGTAAATAGAAAGGCTATAAATATATGTTTTTTAGGAGGTGGCAATTATGGCTAAAAAATCAAAAAGGCAAAGAAAATTGGAAAAAGAAAGAGAACTTAAAAAATCGATTGTAACAAAAAAACAACGGCGTGCTTATACCAAACATAAGAAGAAAATATGTGGACATTATTCATTGAATATTGAGAGTGGATATTTTGATACTTATTTAACTAAGAACAAAGACGGCACTTATAAATGTTCGGGTTGCGGAAAAATATTTAACAATGAACAGGTGGAGCGAATAGAATCCTTATGCGAATATCTTACAACTCCTGGAACTAAAACAACAGAAGAGGTCGCAAAACTTCTCACATCTAATATTATGCCAAATGTATATTATTATATAGCACCGGACAAAACGGAGTTGTGCGAAATAATTGAACAGGATCCGGAAATATTAGTAAGGAATTATGAAAATAACAGAATGAAAACAAAAGATGAGACTCTTGAATATTTAGAATTGCTGATCAAAAAAGCTGGAAATGAAATACTGTGTGCAAAAGATGCAACAAAGATTTTTGGAGAACCTCAAATTACGCTTTTTGAATTTCCCTCTTATATTTGGTGCAGTTACGACTATTATCCGTACTATCAACCAGAGGAATTGATTGAACTGCTTAAAAACAGTGAAAATGCGGATGATGCATATAAGAAAATAGGAAGAATGCTGTCGTTATCCAATTTAACTCATGGAATTACGAAAAAACTTACAGACTATCGTATAGCAGATTTAGAAGAACGACATGATGAATGTGAAGAGAATAAAAAGAGCATCTTTGATGAGGATCGAAAACGTTCATCTACTTTAATGCCAATATTTGAAAACATCTTTTTCAGAGAAGATCTTTTTGAATATTTGCTTCAAAAAGGTTTTGATAACAAAGGCGCCCATGCACTGATGAACGAAGTGGGCCAAGAAGAATATAATCCACACTACAAGATATTTTATAAACGTTTTTTCTCGCGTTCCGAAAAATTGGATCGTGAATTTTATGAGTGGGCTGAAAAGGTAAGATATCTTCCAAGCAGAAAACTTATTTTTGAAATTTTTGATCAGCAAAATACATAAAAACATTGCTATGGAGGAAATAGCATGAGTAACAAAACGATAATAAATCCAATTTGTATATCTAATACCACGGTTGTCAATTGTGAAATTGGAAACTGTGGATATGTCGCGCGGGACACCATTCGATGAGTCTATAGACTCGGCAGGCAATATGCCCTAAGGGGCAGTGAAAATTACCGATACAGCCGGTAGTTATACAACAAAAAAGACTATCAAGCGATAGTCTTTTTTGTTTGTACGCATTGTGCATACGGGTGGCGGAGAACAAAGAATTTATAAAAATATACTTTTGAGGACACAAGTATAGAATGATTGCAAATCTGCCGGGAAAGCAAGTTTTCTCGAGAGTTTATCTGTATAATGAGCTTTTAGTTAATATCAAAAATCGTTTGAAAACACAATCAATTTAGGTTGTGTTTTTTGCTTTTAAAAAATGAGTAATAAAAGGAGACGAATAAAATGACTTGTAGAAGAATTGATACTACTAAATTAAAACCTGAAATGAATATGGATTTTGAACAAATTCAAAGTGATTTGGCAAAATTCAAAAACCACACATCGATTCCGCAAGATGATGTAATTACACTTTTGAATTATATCAACAAATTTGAAAGACTGATAGTTGATGAAAGTTATCAGGAACTTGAATACAGTGCAGAGTGTTTTATATCTAATCTTCGTGACATTTTGGCAAATGTAAAACAAGTGCCAAGAAAAAGCACACTTATTAAATGTGCAGAACATATGGGTATAAAAGTACAAAAAACGAACGGAGTTCTGGAAGTAACCTTGCCTATGATTTTACCCAAGAAATCAAAAACAAAAGCGGACTATTTATTTGACCCGATATTTTATGCAATGGAAAGTTTCTCGAAAACCGAATCGCTTTTTATAAAACAAAAGGCAATGATGTGCATCGAATTTATCTACGATAAAAACAATAAAAATATTTCGCGTGGCGATCACGACAACAAGGAAGTCAAACAGGTAATTGATGCAATTGCTCCCTTTGTTGTCAGGGATGACAGGGATGATTATTTAAGCCTTTGTCAGATTTCGTCTGAAGGAGATTATAACCATACAAAGGTCTATGTTATGCCTGAAAAAAACTTTGCAGAATTCTTTTCAAAGCATTTAAAGCCCTAAAATGTCGCCAAAAAACGTATCACAAAACGGCGTTTTTAAACAATAATTTTGTGACATGGGAAAAAGTCCGTTAAATCGGGGTTTTCAAGGTCTTTTCTTTAAGAAAAAAAGACCATAAGTAAGAAGATAGGATGAAAATAAAGCAAAAAGGAGTGAATACATATATGATTAAAAAGCACACAATTGAATATAAAATTGTAAGCATAATAGGATTAGCAGGAGAGATACAGACTGAAGAAATATATAAATTAAAATATGGAAAAGAATATATAAGAAAAACAATAAGTAAGTTAATAACAAAGAAATGTATTAAAGTATATAAGTTTGATAATAAGAAATATTTAAGATTAACAATAGCTTGTAAAAAATACTTATTGGAAAATTATCCTGAAAGATTTGAAACCATGTTTAAAGGTGCAGTCAGAACTAACAAAATACGAAACGAAGAACACAGACGGAAAAGGTATCATAGACTTGGTGAACTGTTAATTCTTTTAGATCTCGCAGACATAAAAATATTCTCTGATGAAAAAACTCTTTGGGAAAAGACTCATGGATTTACCAAGGCAGACGACACAGACTTTACAGACTATTCATCGGATAAAAAGACTGCGGAATTTTATACAACTATGGAATTAAAATCATTTGGACTTTTGGGAAATGCAAGAACATCAAGAGCGATGGGAATTATATATTCACATCCTGATATTTTTGCAATATACTACTTTACCGATGAATTTCCAAGACTAGAGTATAAAACTGAGCATAGTTTTTGTTTTGGCGTGGGTTTAGATATTCATATGCATTTGAGACATGATTACGACGCTCGTTCAAAAATAATTTTTATAGGAGATAGCATGAAGATTTTCAATAGTATTTTACGGGATAAAAGAAAGTCCACAGAGAAAATCCTTAAAATGAATGATTATAATGATCCTGTTATGTTCCTTGATAAATCACATCTTGGCTCAAGGCAACTTAAGTATTTCATTAACGAGAAAGCCCGAAAAGAAATGAATGAGTTTGCTTATGATTATTTTGGTGCCGAGACTTCAGGATGGCATATAGGCAGAATTCCATACACAAATACTGTGGTCAGAGATTGCACCCTATGCAATCCAAGAGATATTTCTTATGTTAAACATGTCAGTAAAGGAGATGCTATTGAGACTAAAGCAGTAAATGTAATGTGCTTTGATTTTCAATATGAAAGCATAAGGAAATTTATTGGCTATTCTGATAATGTTACATATTACACATACGATTCAGAAAAGGTATTAGGAACGGAGGATACGAGATGAAAAAATATACAACCAAAAAAGAAAAAGGATTTGTGCAGATACCAAATAGCATTCTGTCAGATCCTAACATAAGTTTTAAAGCTAAAAGTGTGCTTGCGATTATGTTATCACTTCCTGATAACTGGGATTTCAGTGTAGAAGGAATTAATGATAAGTGCAAAGAGGGAAAGGATTGTATTGGTAAAGCGATAAATGAACTTATAGATGCCGGCTATGTTAAAAGAACAAAAATTCGTGGAGATGATGGCAGAATAACAAAATGGGACTACGAAGTTTTTGAAAATCCATATCAGGATAATCCTGATATAGAAAAACTGGAAGAGGAAATTCCAGTTCTAAAAAGCTCAGTTCTGGATAATCAATCAGAAGATATTCCTAACGAGGAAAACGAGGATACATATAATACTATAATAAACAAAAAAGAAAATAATAATATATATAAACAAACACAATCTTATCCTATCATATCTAATCTTAAAAAAAGTATAAATAAATTCGAACTTGAAAAATATCATCAAATTATAAAAAATAATATTGATTATGATATTTTGATAAAAAATAACACCTCTCACAAGAAAATGATAGATGAAATTATAGAAATTATGGTTGAAACAATTTGTTCATCTAAAGATATTCTGGTAATTTCGGGAGAGCATTACAACCAGAACTGTGTGAAAGAAAAATTCTTAAAAATTAATAGCAGTCATATGGAGTACATTATAGAATCCCTAAACAAAAATACAACAAAAATCGGTAATATAAAACAATACATACTTGCTACTGTTTTCAATGCTTCAAGTACAATTGACAGTTTTTATACAACTCTTGCAAGTCGTGATATATTTAATTAAATTATCATACTTGATAGATTATGTGTTTTTTTGATATCATAATTATGCAAGTAAGATAAATTAAAATAAGAGGTGTTATTATGAAAATAACCGGAAATGAAAATGAATAATCCATTATCAAAGAACTTGGAGCAAGAATCAAACAATACCGTATATCATTAAACATTACTCAAAAAGAATTTGCGGTAAAATGTGGACTGTCATCGAGTGCAGTGGTTCGTATTGAAAATGGTGAAGATTCAATATTTTCTAATTATATTAAAATATTAAATGGGTTGGGATTGATACAGAATATGGATATATTAATTCCTGAGATGCAGCCTAACTTTAAGGATATATTTGAAAAAATCCCTGCTCTATCAATAAATGGAGCAGGGAATTAACTATAAAAAAGATAATATTGATGTAAATACTATATCGTAGGAAAACTGATTCCTGAGAAAAACTCACATTGCCATAAAGTTTTTTTGATTTATGCTAATTTGTCCAGATTGTCTAAATTAACTTTTGCTTTTAAGTTTTCACCTCGATTAAATCTTTCAAGTTCTTCACATACATGAAGAGCAATTCTTTTTAGACCATTTGTAACAGTTCCTGCAATATGAGGTGTTAAAACTACATTGTCTAAATACCTTAATTCATTATCAATTGCTGGAGGTTCTGGTTCTGTAACATCTAAACAAGCATAAATTCTTCTTTTTGTAAGTTCAGCTATTAAATCTTTTTCATTGATAACTGAGCCTCTTGATGTATTTATAAGAACTGCTCCATCTTTTAAAAGTTTAAGATTATCTTTATTTAACATATTATCCGTTGCTGGAATTGAAGGTGCATGAACAGATACTACATCTGATTGAGACATTAATTCATCAAGCTCAACTTTTGTTGCACCTAATTCATCAACTTGCTCTTTGGTTAAAAAAGGATCGTATAAAAGAACATCAACATGGAAGTTTTTAAGAAGCTTTATCATATGTCTTCCAACAAATCCTCCACTTATAACACCCACTTTAATATCATAAAAATCTTTAACTAAGATATTAACGTTTTCTCTCCATAGTCCTTTGCTGGTTCTTTTATCAAGCTGATAGAAGCCTTTGCATGCAGAAATTGCAAAGGCTAAAGCTGTTTCTGCAACGCCTTCGCCAATAGCACATGCTGAATTAGATACAGGGATTTTTTTTGCAATAAATTCATCAGACATTATAGTCTTTATTGAGCCTGCTGCATGGAGCACAAGTTTGAGGTTTGGACATAAATCTAAGATTTCTTGTGAAATTTTAGGAGATCCCCAAGAAGTTATAATAACTTCACTTCCTTTTACAAATGAATTGACATAATCGTTATCAGAAAAGTCGTCTTTATCATAAATTAAGAGGTCTCCTTGTTTTCTTAATCTTTCATAATATTTTTCACCGAATACGGTTTCTCTCGAACTTTTATCAACTAAAACTGTAATTTTCATAATTATCCCATCCTTAATCTTTATATAACACGGAAGCGTTTTTTGAATAGTCTTCTTCAAATTTATTTCCGTCAAATTTTGCATCTTCAGGCAAATCCTCAATACTAATAACTTTTCCGTTTTCTTTATCTCTTGATATTTGACCACAAAGCATTGCTTCTGTGCAATTTAAAATCATTTCGACTTCTGCAATTTCACTTTTTTTGCCCATATATTCTTTATAAATTTCTCTGATTAAACTTACATAGATATTTCTTGTATTAATATTTATATTAAATGTTCCCTTTGTAGTTGTAACAACAATGTGGAATGGTTGCCATGTATTTGAAGCTATAGTATATGTACCAAGCACTCCATTTTCAAATTGGCATGTATATATTTCCAATGGAATACCATTTATTTCTGTTTTTGAAACGAATTTATTATTTATAATTTTCGAATTTACAAGCCCAGAAAATGCTTCGACAATATGAATTGAATAATTAAATTCATCCATACAACTTGTTCCGAAAACAGAAATAATTTCTCCTCTTTCCTCAATCGGTTTTGCGAGAAACTCACGTATTTCATCTGCATATCTTACTGAAGATGAACCGATAATCTTTGCGCCGCTTTTTACTAATTCTCTTATTTTTTTAACATCTTTCACTGAACCTACGAGTGGTTTATCGATAAATACGGGTTTACCTTTTTCAATAAATGGCATAGCCTCTTCTATATGTTTATCCCAGTTGCAGGACTGAACAAATCCAATATCAACTTTGTCAACCATTTCTTCTATAGAATCTGTTTTGCCTTCAAGATTAAATTTTTTAACAAACCAATCTTCCTCATCTGCTTTGCGGAAACCTTTATTGCATAGATAGTGATATTTTATATCCATACAATATTTTTCCATTTCAAATGCCCAGGAATGAGGATGGCTTACATCAATGTTAACTAATCCTACTTTTACCATAGAAATCACCTTTCTTCAGAGAATATTTTATTTTGTTAGTTTATATTTTGCTACATTATATCACTTGAACACAGTAATGTATTTGGTTTTTTTAATTTTTTTGTTGTACATTCTTCGCTTTTATCTTGCTGAAATATCAATGTTTATATTAATACAATAAAATCTTTTTACCAGTATTACTTGATTCGTAAGCTGCAAGTATAATATCAACAGGTTTTTTACCTTCATAAACATTAACCATTGGTTCTCTTTTTTCTTTTATAGCATCTATCAAGTCTTTAATTTGTCGCTTATGGTTCTCAATATCAAATCCTGCAGGATTTCTAAAACTATCCTGATTACCTTTTGGTATATCCTTTTCGTCTAATTGCTTGCCGTCAACATCCCAGCGAACAATTACATCTTCTTTTAAAACTATTGTTCCTCTTGTTCCGCTTATTTCAATTACTCTTGGATATCCTGGCTCAACCGATGTTGTTCCCTGAATAGTACCTATAGCACCACTTGCATATTCAACAATTAAGTTAGCAGTATCTTCTACCTCTATATCTCTTGTCAGAGTTTTACACACGCCGGACACAGACACAACAGGGCCAACAAGATATTGTAATACATCAATTCCATGAATCCCCTGATTCATAAGAGCACCACCACCGTCCATTTCCCATGTGCCACGCCATCCTGCCGAAGCATAGTATTCAGGCGAACGATAGTATTTCATATAAACATCGCCGAGTATGATTCTTCCAAGCTCACCATTCTGAATGGCTTCTCGCACTCTTTGTATAGATTTTGTAAATCTTAATTGAGAAATTACAGCACCTTTAACTTTGTTTTTTTCTACAGCATCTATCATCTCAAGGACTTGTTTTTTAGTTATTGCCATAGGCTTTTCAACAATAAAATGCTTGCCTGCATTAGCAGCTTTTATTGCAAGAGGGGCGTGAAGACCGCTTGGAGTACATATACATACTATATCTATTTCTTCACAGAAAAGCATTTCTTCAAGTGTTTTGAACGCTTTACAATTTCTTTCCTTAGCAAATTTATCGGCACTTTCAAATCTTGAATCATAAGCACCTATGATTTTTGCGTCTTCTATTTGTTCTATTGAATCTGCATGCCATTTGGAAATAACACCACAACCTATAATTCCAAAACCAAAAATTTTACTCATATTTTTCACCTCACTAAGTTATTATAATATTCAGAATCTCTGAAAATGCCTCCGCTTATTTCATAAAAATCATCACTCAATGTAAATATTCCATTTTGTTGTTTTATGTAATCTGCTTTTTTGTACATAGGATGATAACTTTGCATCTTTTCCCAGTTTGTGTAATTTTGCATACCGTTGGATTCTAAAATTCCTATTTTTATTCCAGGAAACTTGTCTATCCTTGCGGCAATGTTTTTATTAAATTCAACCATTATCGGATTAACTGTCAAATCTGCACAGAAGCAGGGGATATTTCTTTTGTGTGCTTCCTTTAAAATTTTTATACTTTCAGACATAGTTTTAGCGATAGGCTTTAATGCTATTGCCTTATATCCAAGTTCAATTCTTTCAATAGCATCCTCATAAGAATGAGCCGATTCATCTGCAGCAATTCTTACATCAAGGTCAGATACATCGACTTTATATTCTTCGGGGAACGGCTCTTCAACAATTGCAATTCTGTCTAAAGCTCCGATTTCTCTTGCATAGTCTATAAATTCTTTAAGCCTTTCCTTACTGTCATATCTTCCATTTGCATCGAAATAGTATGGTATAAATCCTGAATCTGTATATTCAGTTCTTATATCTTTTACAGCGTTGTGGATTTCTAAAAGCCTGTTTTTATCCCATTCAAGCATTTTTTCATAAGAGCCGCTTCCGTCAGGGTTTGAGCCTATCTTTATTTTCAAGAAAAAGAAACCGTCATCAACAAGCTTTTTCACATCATCAACCGTCATGTTATATGTAACAAGAGGGATGTTGCACAACTTGTCAGCTCTATTTGAAAGAGCTTTTTTGTAGTCATCATCTATTAAATTAAGAAAATTCTCAGTATTGTTTTCTCTTCCGTAAAGCTGCCATAAAGCATTATCTACAGGCACTAATGCATTCAGTACAAATGTTTTTCTTAAATTTGCATTATTAGTAATTTCCTTTCCGTACTCATAAACTTTATCAAAAATCTCACTTGTTAAATCCATAGGGGTTTTAAAAGTCATTCCTTCTATAAGTTTTAGAGCATATTTAGAAATTTCAAACATCAGCTTGTTTCCGTCTTCAGGAGTATGCGAGGAAAAAACATTGGCATCAGACCATAACACACTTTGAAGTCCAAGTCCTATCCCATAAGATTTTGGACTTTCTATTTTTGCAACAACGTTCCAAAGTGAGTCTACATATCCACCTTTGAAACCAAAAGGTGCCTTTAATGGTTCGCTTACATATGAAATGCTGGTTCTTTTTATATTGATCATATTTCTACTCCTCTTAGTATGATTTGATGGATTATATAATATTTTACTATTCGAATTCTATAATGTCTTTAGTTAAAATTGTATTTTTTTTACACATTATTGCCAATTGAATTAAAATTTTACTCCAAAAGATTTCTTAAAACTATCAGAAATATGTAAAGTGGACATAAGAAAAAACAAAAGACTTGACGAAAAGATAAAATGTGATAGAATATGATTTAAAAAAAGGAGATGTAAAAAAATGAAAGTATTAGTTTGTTCTGATCTTGATACAGTTCTTAATGGAAAAGTTAAAGGTAATCCTGAATTTCACTTTTTTCCTGAAGAAAATGTCAAAAAAATTGAGAATACCTTTGATGAAGTAATTTGGAATAATACAGGTGCCCAGTTTTCTAAAGAAGAATTAATCGGAAGGGTAAAAGATGTTGATGCAATAATTACATGTTGGGAAAGCAACTGTATAGATAAAGAGGTGCTTGACAATGCGCCAAAGCTTAAAATTATAGCTCATATGGCTGGTACTGTAGCGCCTTTTGTTACAGAAGAAGTTTACGAAAGAGGAATTTTGGTTATTGGTGCTAATGATAGAGAGTTTTCAGAATCTGTTGCAGAAGGTGCTTTGGCATATACTTTGGCAAAATTAAGAAGGCTTGACGAAATTGCCAGAATTCTTAGAGTGGAAAAAAAGGCAGGCTGGCGTAAATTTCCTGATTATAGAGGGCTTCTTGATAAAACTGTTGGCATTGTAAGTTTTGGTGCAATTGCAGAGTATTTTGTAAATATGTTACAGCCATTTCATTGTAAAATAAAGGTTTATTCCAGAAATATAAGCGATGAAAAACTTCAGAAATATCATATGGAGAGAGCATCCTTAGAAGAAATATTTTCAACCTGCGATGTAATTAGCGTACATACAGCGTGGAATAAACATACAGAAAAAATGATAACCAAAGATCTTATAAGAATGATGAAGGATAATGCTCTTATTATTAATACTGCAAGAGGAGCGGTAATTGATGAAGAAGCTCTTACTGAAGAACTTAAAACAGGCAGAATTATGGCAGCTCTTGATGTTTTTTATCCACATGAACCTCTTTTGGATAATAATCCGCTTTATACTCTTGACAATGTGTTTGTAATTGATCACAGAGGAGGACCATCTCCTGATAGATATAGGTTTATTGCATCCAGTATAATTGACGATGTGTATAATTATCTTAAAAATGGCACTATTCCGGATAATGTTATCCCAATGGAACGAGCTTTCAGCATGACGGGAGCAAAAAAATAATAATTCATAATACTTATAAAAATAACGGCGTTAACATAAGTAACGCCGTTGTTTATAGGAAAACATAAGATATTAAAAATCTTTAATTTTTCTTCCTAATACTTCTTCTATCTTAACAGGCAAGCCCCCCTGCAATAGATTTATTTGCACAAATTCCTGTCATAATACTTGTAATATCATTACTATGAGATGCACATCTGTTAAGTGGATCAGGGTCAGACACGCCGAACATATCGTTAAGAAGAACTGGATCTCCTCCACCGTGACCACCGTCTGTAAGCTTAAGCTCAGGCTTGTATGTTGTGCCAAACATAGGAAACGCATAAATGTCTGCTGTATCAACTGCAGCTTCTAAAGCCTTATCGCCCATGCCAATAAAGTAGAATTTTTCTTTTCCATAGTTATGTTCTTTTTCTTAAAATAGTTCAACGTTAATCTTAACAATGTAATTATATTTTTTTGCATTTTATCTTTGTATAAGGTTAATACTATTTTATTTATAATTGACACAATGTAATGGTAAAGAGGAAAATTTAACTTGTTTCTAGGAAAAGCTGAGTAGTGGATTAGATAAAAGCATCACATTTGTATAATATAAACATTTTTTTGTATCTTTTTCTAAGTATATTGAAAAATAAGATTGTATGATGTATTATAATTTCACAACAATTAAATCAGTTGAAATTAATATAGGCAAATAGATTGATTTATTAAAAATTATATTAAGAAAGAGGTAGTATAATGAAATACAATAAGCCGGAAAAAATGGGGATAAAATCCTCTGATATCAAGGAATATGTTGAACTTTTGGAAAAGGCAGAGTTAGCGACTCATGCTTTGATAATTTTAAGGCATGGAGAAATAATATTTGAACATTATTGGGAGCCGTTTGACAAAGACTTCCTTCATAGAATGTATTCCGTTACAAAGAGCTTTGTATCACTTGGAATAGGCTTTTTAGAACAGGATGGGCTTATAAATCTTGACGATCCTATTGTTAAATATTTTCCCAAAGAATCCAAAAATATTACTGATATAAATGTTAAAAAACAGACGATAAGAGATATGCTAATCATGGCTACTGCCAGAGTTGAATTGAATTGGTTCCAGAATAAGACTGATGATAGAGTTCAGCAGTATTTTGATAATCCTCATAATTCCAGACCGTCAGGAACTGTATTTAATTATGACAGCTGTGGTTCTTTTGTATTAGGGGCACTAATAGAAAGGATAACTGGAAAGGAACTTATAGAATACTTAAGAGAAAAATTTCTTGATAAAATTGGATTCTCAAAGGAAGCTTACATGTTAAAATGTCCAGGAGGTCATTCTTGGGGGGATTCTGCTCTAATATGTAAGGCTACTGATTTATTGAAAGCAGCAATGTTTTGCATGAATATGGGTGAGTGGAATGGAGAACAATTACTTAATAGAGAATATATGGAAACTGCAACAAAAAAACAGATTGATAACAACTCAGCCGGAAGAATTGAAGCTGAAACACAGGGCTATGGTTATCAGATATGGCGATGCTATGATAATTCATTCCATTTTAGTGGTATGGGATGTCAGACCGCATTATGTATTCCGGATAAAGACATCATTATGATATACAACGGGGACAATCAGGGTAATACTCTTGCCAGACCGGTTATTCTAGACAGATTTTTTGATGTCGTAGTGAGAAGAGCAGAAGATTCTGAAATTCCAGATTCAGGATATGAAGAGCTTATGGAATATGTCAAAGATCTTCAACTATACAAAGCAAAAGGAAATGTTACCTCAGAGGTTGTCAGGGCAATAAATGGAAAAACATATAAAATGTATGATAATCCAATGGGAATAACTGAAATGCGAATAACTTTTGATGGCAATAAAGGAGAGCTTTATTATATAAATGAGCAGGGAGAGAAAAGAATTCCATTTGGTATGTGCTATAATGAATTTTCTTATTTTCCACAGGAAGGCTATTCCGACATGGTCGGCACTCAAAAGGGGGATAGGCTTTATAAATGTGCATCATCAGGTGCATGGTTTGACGAAAAACGATTATTTATAAAAGTTCAGATTATAGATACTTATTTTGGTATTTTAAATATTATGCTTGGATTTAATAATGATACTATTGGTGTTGAAATGACTAAAACAGCAGAGGATTTCTTGAAGGAATATGAAGGTTACGCCGGAGGTATAATGGTTTAAAAATACAAGAGTATGAGGCAAAAGACAAAAAAATCAGCGTAAAAGATAAAAGCGATACCTTGTACCAATCTTTGAGCTTTTTTACAAAACATACGCAGACTGTCTTATGGATTGGTATGTTTATCTTGCTGTCATACATTGCAAAAAGTATCTGTTTTACTAAATAATAAGTAATAAGCAGAAAAACAGGAGGAATAATTTATGTGCGATATTTCAAAAGTTGATAAGAATTTTTTGGTTGATACTACTATTGATAAAAAAGATGTAAAATACTATAACATCGAAGAAAAACCTTTTAAAATTTATGGAGTGTTTCGTGAGGGGGATTGCTTCAGGCGTTTGCCAGAAAAGATTGCAAAGGGTGTAAGTGAAGGTGTATGGAGTCTTCACACCTGTGCGGCAGGTGGCAAAGTAAGATTCAAGACTGATAGTAAGTATGTTGTTATTAATGCAAGACTAATAAATTTTGCAAGAATGCCTCATATCCCATTTACCGGTTCTTCCGGATTTGATATATATGCAGATAATATTTATGTAACAACATTTGTTCCACCAATTGATACAGAAGATGGTTATGATAGCGTTTGTGACTTTCCTGATAATAGATTAAGAGAGATAACAATAAATTTTCCGCTTTATACCTGCCTTGAAAGCTTATATATAGGTTTAGAAGAAAATGCGAAAGTATATGAAGCTGAACCTTACATAAATTCAAAGCCTCTTGTTTACTACGGTTCATCAATTACTCAGGGGGGATGCGCTTCAAGACCAGGGATGAGCTATCAGGAAATTATTTCAAGAAGTTTAAATCTTGACTATATTAATCTTGGCTTTTCAGGAAATGCAAAAGGTGAAGACGAGATTGCTGAGTACATAAAAAATCTTAACATGTCAGTTTTCGTATATGATTATGACCATAATGCACCAAGCGCTGAGTATCTTAAAAACACTCATGAAAGAATGTTTAAGATTATAAGAGATGCAAATCCTGATTTGCCGATAATTTTTATGAACAGGCCTAAATTTTACTTAATAGGTTATGAAAACGATAATTATAAAATCATTAAAAAGACTTATGAAAACGCTCTTAAAGCAGGGGATAAGAATGTATATTTTATAGATAATAAAGCCCTCACAAAGCTTTGTAAGAATGAGGGTACTGTTGACAACTGTCATCCTACTGATTTTGGTTTTTATTCGATGGCAGAAGCTTTGATTGATGTTATCAAGAATTTAGATATCAGAGATATAAATATAGGAGAATGACTATGAATATAAAAAAAATTGACGATGCTAGTTTGTTAACTGGTATAGACCTTTTGAAATCAAATTGGGAAATTTCAGACAAATATGAAATATATGCAATTAAAGGTGAAAAGCTTAATATAAAATTTGACGGGAATTCTATATATATAACTTATCCTTTGAAATCTTCTTTTTACAGAGCGTTGTCTTTAATTTCAATCGCCCTTTCGAAAGGACAAACTGAAGAAATAACTGAAACATTATGGTTTGACGAATGTGGAGTTATGCTTGATATGTCAAGAAATGGTGTAATGACCGTTGACGCAGTGAAAAAATATGTAAATTACATGGCTCTTATGGGGCTTAATCAGTTATATCTATACACTGAAGATACATATGAAGTTGAAGGATGTCCTTATTTAGGATATATGAGAGGCAGATATACTAAAGAGGAGCTTAAAGCAATTGATGAATATTGTGATAAAATAGGAGTTGAAGCAATTCCTCACATTCAGACGCTAGGACATATGGAACAGTATATAAAATGGGATGAAGGTATGAAATATCGTGACACGGAAGATATACTTATTCCTGGAGAAGAATATACTTATGATTTTATTAAAAAAATAATTCAATCAGTAACATCTTGTTTTAAAACAAAGAAGATACATCTTGGGATGGATGAAGCGGGAAATCTTGGCAGCGGTCGTTATTATGCTATTAACGGACTTGTCGATCGAAAAAAAATTCTTATTGATCATATGAAGAGAGTTATTGCAATTGCAGAAGATGAAGGGCTTATCCCTATTATATATGGAGATGTATTGTTTGCTGTTGCGTCGGGTAGTGCCTATGAAGTTGCAGGTGCAAAGCTTTCAGATGATTTGGTCCAGATATCTAAAAATTATATACCTGTAAGCTGGGGTTATTATGACAAAGATATTGAAACATATAAAAATAAAATTCTAGCCTATAAAGAAATAACAGGCAAAACTATATTTTGGGGAGGAATATGGACATGGTTTGGTTTTGCTCCTGATAATAAGATGACGGTAGATACTATGGGTCCTGCACTTGCTGCTTGTAAAGAAGTTGGTGTGAGAAGTGTAATTGGTAGTAGTTGGGCAGATGATGGATGTGAGTGTAATCATTTTTATGGGCTTTTTGGAATGATGTATTTTGCTGAAAACATGTATAACAAGGAAATAGATAATGATAAATTCAAAGAAAGGTTTGAATATATAACCAAAGCGTCATTTAATGCATTTTATGAGATGTCATACTTTCATAACGATTTTGACCATTACGATGGTTATAGTTTTTATGTATATAGATTTTTTGGAAAAAGATTTGTATATGCTGATGTTTTGTTGGGCCCAATGGATGAAAATTTAAGAATCAAACCAATGAGTGACTATTATAAAAATTTAAGAGGAAAATTTAAAGGATATGTCGAGTCAGCAAATGAATGGAAGGACATGTACGCGCATATAGAAAGACTTATTGATATTGCTTGCAGAAAATGTTATATAATGGAAAATCTAAAAAGAGCATATGATGAAAACAACAAAGATTTCTTAAAACATTGCGCTCAAATACTTATACCTGAGCTTATTGACCGTTTTGATGAATTTGCAAGAGGTCATAAAAAACAATGGATGTCAACATATAAATCATTTGGATATGAGGTTCTTGATATTCGTTATGGTGGTGTTATAAGAAGACTTATGTCAGCACAGGAAAAAATAATAGAATATCTTGAAGGAAAAATTTCAAATATTGAAGAGCTGGAACAAACAAGGCTTCTTCATGATTGTGAATGGATATCAAAAAACTTCCATTCAGTTGTAACAGGAAGTCACCGTATATAAAATTTCTATCTATGTCTTATGTATATGTAAGCAAAACTGAATTAAATAAATTGATTTTGTAAAATAAAGTGCTAGCTTCTTTGTGAGATATATAATCATTATAACTGATTATAAAGTTTGACAATTTAATTTAAATATGTCAGAATTTAATAAAATACAGGGAGGGAATTACTGTGTCGAAAAAAGTAAAAATTGCAACATTGACGATAGACCAGCTTGCGGAAATAGATATTGATAAATCCAAAACTTTATATGATAGCGTAATAGATTTTATCCATGCTGATATAAAAAAGGTTTTAGTTGATAAGCCGGATTTGATTGTTCTTCCAGAACATTGTGGAAGACAGACTGGACTTCCCGAAAGAATTACTGAATATAAAGACAGCGGAACTCTTAAGATATTTGAATATTTGAAAAATATTGCAAAAGAAAATAATTGTTACATAGTTTTTTCAAGATATAAAAAAATGGAAGACGGAACAGTCAGAAATTGTGCAACCATGATAGATCGTAATGGAGAAATAAACGGAGAATATCATAAAAATTATCCTACTCCGGAAGAAACAGAATGTGGAGGGATTGTGCCAGGAAAAGAGGTACCTGTTTTTTATTGTGATTTTGGAACAGTGTGTCCGATTATATGCTTCGATCTTAACTTTGATGCTATAAGAAAAGAAATAAAGAAAAAAAATCCTGATATTATAACTTTCCATTCAGCGTTTCACGGTGGTCTTTTGCAAGACTATTTTGCTTATGATACAAGAAGTTATCTTGTCAGTTCCCTTTCTAATTACAAACCAAGCAGAATAATATCTCCTTTAGGTGAAGTTGTTGCAACAACAACTAATTACACAGCTTACACTATCGCCACTATTAATCTTGATTATATAGTTTGTCATCTTGATTGTAATATGCCAAAATTTAACAAAGCAAAAGAAAAATATGGAGATAAACTTAAAATTTCCGACCCTGGATATATAGGATCTGTTCTTCTTTCTTATGAAGGCGATGATCAAACAATTATAGATGTAGTAAATGAGTTTGAAATTGAATCGTTAGACGAATATATGAACAGGTGTATTATAACAAGAGATAAATATAAGGAAAAATAGGGAAAAAGCAGATTTTATACAAATAGAAATATTTTCAAAAAAAGCGATAGCAAAGCGAAATGCTCTTTGTTATTGCTTTTTTAATGTTTTTGTAATTTCTTTTGGTAAAACAGACCACTTTTTTAGACAAAAGAAATATGATATTATATAAATACAATAAACGATAAACATAGTAAAATAAAAAAGAGGTTTTTTAAAGGAGGATAAGTATGCCTAATAGAATTGTTGATGTTAAGTGGGTAGCACACCTTGAATTGGATAGAGAGATATGTGCAGTGCCAAGCAGACAGGGGCATTTTCATGACTTCTACCAGCTTGTATATACTCTTGAAGGAGATGGTTACATATATATTGACAGTAACAAATACATCCTGAAGCCTGATACGCTTTGCATTATACCTCCGGAAGTGAAACATATTTATGGCACTGAAAACGGTATTGCCACGATAGAATCTAAATTTTATATTCTTGACGAAGAACTGGCAGAAAGAGTTTCAGGCTGTATTTCAACACTTTATTTTAATGATGATTCCTTAAAAAATCTTTTAAAGTCAGCAGTAAATGAATACAATTTCAACAAAATTTATAAAAGTCAGATGATTGCTTCGATAATCTATCAGGTTCTTGTGAAAATTATAAGAAACGATATTGCTGTTGAAACGAAAGTGGTTTCTGCTGAAAATGATAAAAAAATTCAGAAAATTGAAAAATATATAAGTAAACATCTTTGCGATAAAATAACATTAACGGATCTTTCGCGAGAAGTGTTTATGAATAACGACACTTTTTTGAATTTTTATAAAAAGCATACTGGCATGACTCCTATAAAGCATATTAAGTTGATGCGTATTGCTCGTGCAAAAGATTTCTTAAGACATTCGGAACTTAATATAACACAGATTGCAGAGAAATGTGGTTTTTCATCTGTGCATCATTTTTCTAAGAGATTTAAGGAAAACGAAGGTGTATCGCCGGAGCAGTTTCGCAAAGAGTGTAGTTGCTTTGCCGATAAAGTACAAAAATGATGGGCTTTTAACTAAATACTTGTGTTATATTTTATTGTATAATTTAAGTGAAAATAAAAAGGAAGGAGTAAAAACATGAGAAAAACATTAAAGATTATTTCACTGCTTCTTGCATTGTGTATTATCATATTATGTTTTGCAGGATGTAAAGAAGTAAAAAACGAGAATTATGTCAGTCCTGAAATAGGAGATGTCGGAGACACAGGGGGAATTAAGCTTCCGATTGATACTAATAATACTGAAATTTCTATTCTCATTACAACTATGGAGACAGGGGTTACAGATTCTGTTGCCTTTAAAGAGCTTTCAAGAAGAACAGGGCTTAACATTAAGGCGATTGAAGTGTCAACAAGTGTAATAAGCGAAAAGGTATCAACACTTATGGCGTCAGGTGATGCTTATCCGGATATTATGGATGGTGGTTCTTCATGGCAACAGACAAATGAATATGGTGTTCAAGGCGCTTTTGAAGAAATAACTCAGCATAAGGATGAGCTTCCTAACTTTAAAAGAATATTTTTCGATGAAGCAGATAAGTATAATACAACTGGTACTCTAATGAATATGTACGCATCTGATGGTGGTCTTTATATGTATCCACGATATGACATTACAAGAGAAGTTAACCATGGGATGTTATACCGAAAAGATATTTTTGATCAGCATGGCTTAAAAATGTGGTCAAATGAAGATGAATTTTATAATGTCTTAAAACAGCTTAAGAAGCTTTACCCTGATTCAACACCTTTTGTTACTAAAAATAGTACCAAGGTCATAGATGATTTACTAACATTTTATGGAATAAAAAGTTGTGAGTTTTATGACGAGGATACAGGCAAGTGGACACATGGAGCAATTGATGTAAGAGTAAAGAAGGTTTTGGATTTACTAAGAAAATTATTTGTAGAAGGTCTTATAGATCCTGAATTTGTTACTGTAACACAATCTGCATGGACACAAAAAATGAGTCAGAAGGATAAAGCATTTGTTACCTACGATTGGATTGGAAGGCTTCCTCAATTTGCACAACAAACTGCAGGAACAATTCCAGGATATGAATTAAGATACGCAGCACCTATAAGCGCTGATCAGAAACTTCCTTATTTAGAACAAGTAACATCAGGTCCACGTGTTAAAAAAGGTAAGAACAGCTTATTAGCACTTAAACTGCTTGATTATCTTATGAGCCCATCCGGTGCAGCTCTTATGCAATTAGGTATAGAGGGTGTTACATATAATTTGAATGAAGAAGGAAAAGCAGTTTACGTTGGGTTTGAAGATAAGATTCCATCTATTGATGAACTTCTTGCTACATATGGACTATTTCCTATGGGAGCATACGTAAGAGGTGACAGGCGTTCTGCCTATTTTCAGTTCAGTGATATGGAACAAGAGGCTCAGGATTTTCCATACAAAAAAGGAAATGGCTTCTGGCCGGCTGATCCTAAAC
The DNA here is from genome assembly GCA_045658425.1 of Clostridia bacterium. Lineage (GTDB taxonomy): Bacteria > Bacillota > Clostridia > UMGS1840 > HGM11507 > SIG450. Next base: position 43,488 of record JAZOVB010000109.1, read on the forward strand.
TCACCTTTGAAAGCAAAGAAAATGATCGACTTAACGAGCTTTTAGTTCAGCTTAATCGTTACTATGAAGAATTTGCAGTAAAATATATAATATCTGACAAAACAGGCGACGACGCTTGGAATGAATGGGTTAAAAAAGCTGAAAAATTGGGAGTGAACGAAGCCATTGATATTCTGAACGCTGCCCAGAAAAGATATGAAAAAATATTAAATAAATAAAAAATGAAAGGAAAGATGATATGAAAAATTATCAAAAACCAAACCTTGACATCAATGCTTTGCAAATAAAGGAACCAATATCAAATCTTGCTACATGGCTTGCATCAAATCAAGAATATAAGGATGCAGCTATAACAACTTATGTAATTGAATCATAAAAGGAGGAGAAAAGAATGAAAAGAATTTTATCTTTAGTTTTAAGCATAGCAGTTATAATGTCTTGTATTATGATTGTTCCTGCTTTTGCAGCTACCGGAACAGGCAAGCAGGATGATCCGATTATAATAGAAACGGAAGCCGAATTTGCAGACTATTTTGGTACTACAAATAAAAACAAAGGGTTGTATTTTAAGTTGGATGCTGATTTAGACCTTACTAAAGAAGGTGTTAACTATACTCCAACAAATGCTGGTTTTATATCATTTGATGGTCAAGGACATACAATTAACGTTAACATTACAACAGGAAGCTATCCTTCACTATTTGGTAGATGGTATGCATATGATACCAGTAAAACCTATGAAATCAAAGATCTTACTGTAACCGGAACAATTGGCAATGACTCTACAACAAGCGCAGGTTTCGTAGCAGTTATTGAGCAAAGTGCAACATTTAATTTAACCAATCTTACAAATAGGGCAACAGTTACTGGTGCTAAAGGTGCCGGAGGAATTATAGGTATTAACTATAGTGCTCCTGTTATCAATGTGACTGGTTGTAAAAATTATGGTGATATTGCTTCTCCAACCAATGGTTATGGCGGAGCTGGTGGTATTTTTGGATTTATCGGAGATAGTAAAAATGTAATACCTACAGTTGCAATTACAGATTGTAAAAATTATGGTAAAATTTCATCAACTATAAATGCAGGTGGAATTGCAGGACGTATGGGTGATGGAACAGAGAAAAAATTCTCAGTTGCTATTACAAACAGCGCTAATTATGGAGAAATTGCAATTAATGGAACTAAAGTGTCTGGAGCATTTGCAGGTATTATTGGCTATGCTGTAGGAACAGCTGATAGTTCAACAACTGTATCTAAATGTTATAATGCAGGTAAAATAAGCGGTTATCACGGGAACTATACTTCAGGGATTGTTGGCAGAAGTGATATAAAGCTTACAGTTGAAGATTGTTATAATGTGGGTGAAATATCAGAAACATCAGGCACCTCATTTAAAGGAGCTATGGTAGGTTATAACCTTCCTGCAGGCTCAATTATTAAAAATTGCTATACTACCGGATATTTCACAACGACAGGAACAAGATCACAGCCTATGTATACTGTTAGTGGTGATAGTGTTAATGTAACAAGTTCCGGATTATATTATCTTGAAGGTATTAATACAGCAGCTACTGTAGCTAATGCAGAAATAAAAACTGCAGTAGAACTTGCCAAACTTGATTTAGGAAGCAACTGGGAACTGGCAACAAATCTTGCTAAAGATAATTCATATCCATTCCCACAAATTAAGGATAATGATTATAAAGTTAATGCAGATACAACTATTATAGAAAACACAACTCCTGCTTGTTTCGCAACAGGAAAAGCAGAAGATGTTGTATCCGGTACAGAACAAGGCGATAACTTTGTAGTACCAACTGATTATGCAGTTGTTTATTCAAAATGTAAAGATATTCCATACTACACAACAACATTTGGTATGCTTTTATCTAAAACAGGAGACTTTACTGATGCAAAAGATGCTATTGTAGAGGAATCTGAAACTTTGAAACGTAATGAAGACGGGGGCTTTGGCGTTCTATTCTATGGTACAGGATTAACAGAAGGAACATACTATGTAAAACCTTATGCTAAATACACTGCACCTGATGGAATAAGTTCGTTTATAGCTTATGGTAAAGATGTAGAATTTACAATGGAATAAGTAATAGGTTATTAATTAGCCGCCAGATAGTATTCTGACGGCTAATATAACCTTTCAGGGCATTTTTTAAAAGATGTTCTGAAAGATTATATTGAAAATTAGTTTGATTCTGAATTAAAAAGTGTGCGATAAATCAAAGGAGGATTTTTTATGAAAAAAATAAGTGCTTTGTTGGTTTTGATAATTTTACTTAATACTTTACCTATTGTATCTTTTGCTTCGGAAGGTTATTATGGTAGCATAAATAATCCGCTTATAATAGGTGAAAATACTATAACTGTATTTGAAGCGGAGAACATGCCTGTAGGAGGTAATAAGAATTATAAAATTGTAAAAGATCCTGATGCGTCTGGTGGAATGGGTGTTTCTCTTGATCAGTATATTACTGCAAATGGATCTGTAGGCTATGCTTATCTATCGATAGAAGACATTGAATACAGATTATATACTCTTCTTCCAAAAGGTGTCACACAGTTTTCAGTATGGTTAAGATTTAAATCATTTAGACCAAGTGATTCGATTGCATACTCATTCAATGATATGTCTTCGACATATCTCGCATTAGGCGAAACGCTTGGTACCCTCAATCAATATAACTGGACATCTTTAATGATAAATGCTAATGATCTTAAGTCTATTAACCTTGTTTTCAGATCTGAAGTAATTATAGATAAAATTGTTATATCAACTGACCTTTTATATTTTCCTTCGGGATTTGGAGATACATATACTCCTTTTTCTATAGGTGTTGATACTACAGATTATTCTAATCTTATATACCCTTTGCCTCCATACACACCTAAATCAGACAGACCACGTGTTATGTTTAATAAACAAATGCTCGAAACAGCAAGGGAAAACTTAAAGTATGAAGAAAACAAAATAATGTATGACGAACTTGTAAAGACTGCAAATGGCGATGTCGAAAAATTCACAAAGCCTTCTGAATATATGTATTATTCTGATTCAAACGCATTCTTATATATTTTTAATGGAGATAAGGTTGCCGGAAGAAAAGCAGTTGATACCATAATAAAGGGACTTAAGCAATATACTGAAGATTCAAAAAATTCAAGAACTGCCATTTCTGCCCGTCGTGAAATGGGTGATTATATCCATTATGCTGCAAGAGTATATGACTGGTGTTACGATTTAATGACTGAGGATGAAAAGTTTGAAATAATAAAGAGTGTGCTTTATTTTTCTTCTTCTCAGGAAATGGGATTTCCACCTACATCCCAAAGTGGATTTACCAATGCACATGACTCTGAAAATCAGATTTTCAGAGATATGCTTGCTTTTGCAATAGCTTCTTATGAAGATTATCCTGAATATTATAATCTTGTTGCAGGAAAATTCTTTTACGAAATGATAAATATGAGAAACTGGCTTTATGAGGATTCCTCGCTTCCGGCTACCGGATCGGAATATGGATTTTCAAGAATGCTTTACGAGGCATACTTAGGATGCCTTTTGAGAGCAGCAGGACTTGATGGAATTTTAGATTCTCAACATAAATTTGGCTATAGTGCTATTTATGATCTTCGTCCTCATGGATATACTGCAAGAATAGGGGATTGCTGGGCAAGACCAACAACAAGAAATTCTGCTGGAACAACACCATCACTTTTTTATATTGGTAACTATTATCGGGATCCATATATAAGACAGATGTATTTTAGCGACACTTCAGTGTCTTATCCTGCATACTCAGATATGGTTGTATTTAATGATCCAAGTATAGGACTTGGAGATTTATCTGAGCTTCCTACTTCATATTTTGCAGGGAAAAAATCGGGAGTTATGTATGCAAAAACAGGTTGGAGTCAGGGAAGAACTTCTAAAGATATGTCAGTTACAATGCAACTTCCCGAAAGACTGTTTGGAGGACATGGCCATTACGATTCAGGAAACTTTACAATATATTATAAAGGAAATCTTGTTGTAGATTCAGGCTTATATGAAGGGTTGGCATTTACTGACGAAAATGGTAAATACATAACAAATATTGCATCTAACAGTGATCATGACCTTAATTATCATAAAAGGACTGTTGCACACAACTGTATGCTTGTACACGATCCTGATGAGGATCCAAAAATTGCACCTGATGGCGGACAGAAAAGTTTTGCTCCGTTTAGTGTAAGTGTTGAGTACCTTGATGAAAATTCGAAAGCAGGAACGATTTTAGGTTATGAATGGGGAGAAGATATGAATCACCCTTCATATACCTATATGAAAGGCGACATTAAGGATGCTTACTCAGATAAAGTAACAGGTTATACCCGTTCTTTTATGTTTCTGGATTTTTTTGATGAAATTTATCCGGGTGCATTGATTGTATACGACAAAATTTCATCAAAAGATGCAACTTTCGAAAAAGACTGGTTATTACATTTCAACTCAGATTATAAACCTGTAATTGAAGGTAACAGAACTCAGATTGAAAAGACAAATGACGGAGATAACGGACGACTTATAAATGAAACTCTGCTTCCGAAAGAGGATAACTTGAAAATAGAAACAATTGGTGGGAAAAATATGGAATTCTATTCTCACGGTAAAAACTGGACAGCAGTTACTTACAAAAAAAATGCCGATCATGGCAACTGGAGAATAGAAGTTACACCGAAAAATTCAAGTAAAACAGACTATTTCTTAAATGTGCTTCAGGTTGGGGATGCAACTTTAAAACCGGAACCATTAAAATCTGAACTTATAGAAACCAAAACTCATTATGGGGTTAAAATTAAAGACAGAGTTGTACTTTTTTCAAAAGAAGACGGAAGGATAAAAGAAGATATTGAGTTCACCATAAACGGTAACGAAGAAAAGTACTTATATATGGTGGCAGATGTTAAAGAAGGCTTATGGACTCTATATAAAAATGGTGTAAGAGTAAAAGATGTTGAGGTAACAGATGAGGGCGGAATGGCTTATTTTGAAGGTTCATCCGGTACATATACACTAAAAAGAAATATAAGGGTTCTTGCATCTTTTTCAAAGAATTACGATATATTTGACAATCTTAATATAAAGAATGATGACCATTTTTATTTAAGACTAAATGATACTACTATTGGTGTTGATGGCAAAATGATAAAGGAAAATGGAAAAATTTATTTGCCAATGTTTGATCATATAAATAATCTTGGTGGGTATTATGAATTAAAAGGTGATACTGTTACGGTTTTTGCAAATGAGAAATCCTTTAAGGATATTAATATTGATGGTACTAATGCAAAATATGTTGATGACAAGTTATATGTTGATATTGAATGTTTAAAAGATGTATTAGAATATACAATTGAAGATGTCCTTCTATTAGGTAATACCATAAACTTTAAGGGTGGTATTATTAAAGCTTATATCTATGATTATGATACGCCGGGAATTGCAAAAATCAAAAATGTTTCAGGCAAGGATTACGAAATAGATTCATCTCCTACATACGCAGTTGACGGAGAAGATGCAACATTGTGGAAAACTAATAAAGTGGGTTCATATCTGGAAGTAGAGTTTGAAAAGAATTATAATCTGAAGGGCTTAGAGGTATCCTGGGCGATTGATAGACAACACTGGGTTGAAATAAGCGTTTCTAAAGATGGAGAAAATTTTGAAACAATATTAGATGAATGGCTTGATGTAAGAAAAGTCAGTAATACTGATTCTTTCTCAACCTACGAAATTAAAGCAGAAGATATAAAATATATAAGATTCGGAGTTAAACAAAATTCAACCAATGGATTATGGGGTAATATAAAAGATATTAAATTCTTGGTTGAAGAGTAGTTAGTAGGAATTTTTTTAATAATTATAGATTTTGATACCAAATGAGGTGTGATTATGTATTTTAAGAGAATATTAACAGCTATTCTTACAGTGTGTCTTGTAGTTACAAGCTTTGGAGCATTATCTTTTACTTCACTCGCAGCTACAGGAACAGGTGTTAAGGATGATCCGATTATAATAAAGAATGAACAGGATTTTGTGGATTATTTTAGCAGTCCTGCTTCAAACAGTGATAAGTACTTTAAATTGAGTACAAATTTGGACCTTACCGGAACTTCTTATTTACCAACAACCAGTAAGTTTATGTCTTTTGACGGTCAGGGGCATACAATAAAATTAGACATTTCCTCGTCAGGAAATGCTTCGTTATTTGGCAAATGGTATCCGGATAATACAAACGGTACCAGAGAACTTAAGAATCTTACTATAACAGGAAATGTTGCAGGAACAGGCGATGTAAGTGCAGGATTTGTGGTAGCTGTCGAGAGAGGCGGTACATATAATTTTGATAAGCTTATTAATAGAGCAACTGTTTCTGGCAAAAGAGGTGTCGGAGGTATTGCCGGACGTATGGAAGGTAGTGGAGCTGTTGTCATAAATATGACCGATTGTGAAAATCATGGTTCTATCACTTCTTCCGGTAATGCTTTTGGAGCTGTAGGTGGAATTATCGGATTTGTAGCAGATGGGAACACTCCAAATCATACTGTTAATATAGTAAATTGTAAGAATTATGGAAAAATTTCGTCAGAGGTTAACGCCGGAGGAATTGCAGGTCGATTAGCGAAAGATACAGCAAGAAAATTTACAGTTTCTATTACAAATTGTGCTAATTATGGGGAAATTGCAGCATCTGCAACAGGAAGTGGGTTTGCAGGTATTGTCGGATACTCTCAAGGTAATGCTGATAGCTCACTTTTTATATCTAAATGTTATAATGCAGGTAAAATAAGTGGTTATGACGGTAGATATACTTCAGGGATTGTTGGCAGAAGTGATATAAAACTTACTATAGAAGAGAGTTATAACGCTGGTATAGTATCAGAAACGGCAGGAAACTCATTCAAAGGAGCTATGGTGGGTTATAATCTTCCTGCAGAATCGTCTATTTTAAATTGCTACAATACAGGAAATTTCGAAACAAGTGGTACAAATTCTCAACCTATGTATTCTCTTAAAGATGATAGCGTTATTGTAACTACTTCCGGTTTATATTATCTTGAAGGGCTTAATATTGGAGCAAGCATAACAAATGCGACTGAAATTACTGATTCAGAATTAAAAACATCACTTCCTTCTGGATTTTCTTCAGATATCTGGGATTTTATTCCTATGACTGATGCATCTGATTATTATAAATATCCACAGATAAAATCAAATCCGTATTATTATGACTTTATACTTCTTAAGGATTGTGAATCTGAAAATTACACATATAATTATTTTATACCTTCAGCTGAAATCGAAGGAACTTTAAATGGAGCAAATTTAATAGATTTTAAGGACGGAATTTCCATTTATTCTGTTCTAGGAAACGGAAAATTGATTTCACCTTATGGGACATACCCTGAATTATATGAAACAAGCCTTATTTTAGACGATACAACCTCAGGAGTGAGTATTAATAAATCTGCTGTGATTTTTGCTGTTACAAAAAGCTCTGCAAAGGATGATGATGGATTTTCTCCTGTGCTTAGCAAGGAAGGGAAAAATGCAAGGCTTTCTTTAAAAGATGGTACACAACTTTATATAAGCAGTAAAATATACTATGTAAAAGAAAATGAAGAGAATATTACTTTCCCGGAAGCCGAAGCATTTTTTATAAAATGGATTGATTCGGTTACTCTTACTGTATCTGATATACTACATGGTACAGTTAAAATCAATAATGAAATTTTGGATGATGAAGAATATGTTTTCCCAAAAGGATCAGAACTTGATATTACTGTTATTCCTGATAATGAATATTATCTTGATACATTAAAAGTTAACAATGCTGATTTGATTTCTGATAAGCTTGAAGAAACAACTGAAAGCTATGTAATAGATAAAGATTCAAACCTGAATGCAAATTTTATAAAATATGATCTTGATAGAAAAATCACGGAAGATAGAAAAGAAGAATCAGGTGTGATAGTTCAGACCTTTAAAGTTCATGGTAATGCCGGCACAATGGCTGAAGGTAAAAAAATAGCAGTTGAATTTATTAAAAATTCAACGCTTGTTGATTCGGATTATTCAATAGTAGGCGCAGATGGAAGCTATGCTATTATTATGGATGGAAGCTATTCTTCGGGCGATTATACAATTAAAGTTACCCTTGAAATAGCAAATTCAAATATTCTGACATTTTATATCACAGATGAAGAGAAAGACACCTTTTATATTACATCACCAAAAAGCCTGAACGATCTTTTGATACAAATTAACAATAATAAAGAAACGATTGTAGTTGACGATTTGGCAAGTGAAATATGTGATGATTCTGATCTTGCATTTGAGACCGATGTGTTTGAAGAACTTGATTTTTCAATTCAGAGAACAATTGTAAACCGTTTTCTTGATAATAATGAATATACTGTTGCAAATATCTATGAAAGATTTGATGCTGCTGTAATATTCGAAACACTTAAAAACAGCTCAATTACTGAAGATACAGTTAAAAATATTCTTGATGTATATAAAAAATATATTGATATTGAAAATGAAAAGATTTATACGGAAGTATTCTTGAATTTAGTGAACAAAAACTCTGTATATTCACTATTAAAAGGACAAAACTATCAAACCTATCAAGATATAACTAATCAGTTTAATTATGCATCAATAAAAGAAAAACTTATAAATGTAATAAATTATATGGAAATAATGCCTGTGCTTTTATTGTATAAAACTGAGCTTAATCTGGAAAGTGAAGTTGATTTATACGATAATTTTGTTCCGTTAAAACAAGATAGATGTGCAGATTATATTTTTAAAAATCTTAAAAATACGACAACATATTCGGAACTTAAATCACTTTATCAGAATGCTATATCTCAGGCAAATCTGTATATCCCTCCGGTTATAAATCAGGGAGGAAGCGCACCTTCAGGAGGAGGATCAAGCAATGTTAAGGTTGAACCTTCATATGTCGAGGAAAATAAAAGCAGCTATGAAACAATCGGCACAACTCTTATGTCTGATATAAATGAAGCTGACTGGGCAAGTGAAGCTATATATGAACTTGTTGATAAAAATATTATCAAAGGCTATGATGATGGAAAATTCAGACCTTTAAATAACATAACAAGAGCAGAATTCATAAAACTTGTAGTAACAGCTTTTGAATTTAATCTTGATGCAAATTCAGGTGAATTTGATGATGTAAGACCTTCTGACTGGCACTATCAATATATAAAAAAAGCAACTGAAAATGGTCTTGTAAGAGGAAAAACTGATAATATGTTTATGCCTGATGATTTAATTACAAGACAGGAAATGACAGTTATTTTACATAGAGTTATTTTTAAATACAATAAGATTAATAGAGCATCTGAAATTAATCTTGATTTTACAGATGCTGATATGATTGCGGATTATGCGATAAAATCAGTTATGATGTTATCTGAAATGAAACTTTTAAATGGTTTTCCTGATGGGTCTTTTGGACCTCTTTTGAATACTACAAGAGCTGAAGCTGCATACCTTGTTTATACAGTTTTAAATTTCATTAATGAATAGGAGGAATAAATATGAAAAAAATAAAATCAATTATATTGTGCTTTGTTTTAATATTAAGCATCATTTCTTCATATTCAGTATTTGCTGTTGAAAACAATTTCGCTAGCGAAATGAGAAATCTTGAAACTCTTGGCATTCTCACCTCTGGACGAAGCGCAGATGAGGTTATTACAAGAGGGGAATTTGCTCAGATGGTTGCCTCGATTACAGGATATGTATATGGTGCGCCAGAACAGATAGATGTTATTTTTAGTGATGTGCAGCCGGAACATGAGTTTTACGATGCTATTACATATTGTGTGAAATCAGGATATATATCGGGACATCAGGATAAAACATTTCGACCTGAAGATGCTATTATGTCAGATCATGTTGTAAAAGTTTTAATCAGTGTTCTTGGATATGATTATCTTGCGTTAAGCCAGGGAGGATACATGCAGGGTTATATTCTTGCAGCAAAATCTTTAGGGCTTACAAAAGGTATCGATGTTCCATATGGACAAAATATTCTTCTTTGTGAGGTTGCAAAGCTGATATCAAATGCGTTATCAATTCCTGTTGCAAGAATAACAGGCATTGGCAAAGAGTTTAATTATACAATAGAAGATAATGTTACTCTTTTTTCACTTCATTTTGATATGTACACTTTAAAAGGTGTTGTTTCTGCAACAGATATTGCATCTCTTTCGGGATACGTAATTGCCGAAGAGGATACGGTTGTAATAGCTGATACAAAATTTTATACTAACGGAAAAAATGTTTATGATTTATTAGGTCATACTGTCGATCTTATATATAAAGTCGATACTGTACGACAAAGAAATGAAATTATTTCTATTTCTAAAAACACAAAAAGCGAGGAAATAATTATTCCTCGAAAAGATATAGTTTCTATTTCGGCGGGTAAAGTTTCATATACCGATGAGTATTTAAAGACTCTTAGCGTCAATATCGGTCAGAGCTTTGATTTTATATATAATGGAGTAAAGAAGAATTTTGATTTAACTCTTATAGAAAATTCAAAGTATGGAACATTAAAGCTTGTTTCTTCTGATGGTAATTTTTATAATGTTATGATTTATGAAAATTATGAGTCTGTCAGAGTAAATAGAATAGACCAGGAGGAAAAAGTTGTATTTGATAAAGACACCGGGAAAAAATACATTCTGGATTCAAATGATAAAAAAGTTATCATTGTTGACAAGTCAGGTATTCAAATTGATTTTTCAGAAATTAAGGTTGATTATATTTTAACGATTGCAGAGAGTGCAGATTTTATTAAAGTTCAGGTTTCTTCTGATTTTGAAACCATTGAAGTTACAGAAAAAAATGTGGGAGAAGGAAATATCTTCTCATCTGAACGAGGGTATGATTTTGCGGGTGATAAAACTGCACTTATCAGCATGATAGATTACTATGTGCCAGTTGTATTATATCTTGATGTTTATGGTAATATTGCAGACTTTGATTTTAAAAAAGATGCAACTGGAAAAAGATGGGCATTTTTAATCAAGTCAAACGAAGCGGGGAGTAACGAGTTCGAAAAGAAAATATATCTTAAGGTATATACTGATGCGGGATATATAGAAACTCTTACGCTTAATGAAGATCCGATTATTAATGGGACAAAGAAAAACAATGCTGTATATTTAACTGATGTAAAACCTGTTCTTATTGAAGGAAGAGTTTTCTCTTTTGATACAAATTTGGAGGGAGAAATAAGCAAAATAGAAACAGCTCTTCCTGCATATGGAGATGGCTCTTATGCTCAGAATGAAGACGGACTTTCAATACTTTTGTCAGGAAGTTATGAGTACAACGGAACAAGTGTTACAAAATCATTTGGAACACGTGCATATATTGGAACAAATACAGTTGTTTTATCCGTACCTTCTTCGGATAAACTCGCTGATTCGAAAAACGAAGATTTTTCTATTATTACTCCTCTTAATGAAGCCGTTTATAATGTAACTGCATATGCTTTTTCAAAAGATGATAAATATGCAAATGTTATTGTAGTGTCAGGTGAGGAGCATTATAAGGTTTCAATTAAAAATACAATCGGAGTTGTAACCAGGAAAACTGATGTAATAGATGAAGATGGAACCACAAAGAGTAAACTTTATGTTTTCTCGGGCAATGGCGAAACTTTTGGTTACATAGAAAAAGATGATATTGTTTCACTTAATAACACAGGATATTTTTATGATGATGCTGATAAAGCTTCATATGGCAGCATGAAAATAGGAGATGTTAAAGCAGGGGATATTATTTCTTATTCCACTGATAATAAAGGCAATATCAAAAGCTTTAGTTATATTTATACTCCTTTAGCGCAGTACATTCACTGTAATGACCAGATGGAAATTGATGATTACAGAATAGTTCAGATTTCAGCAAAGGAAATAGATAAAGAATTTATTACATTTGACATATACAAGTATTACAACAGAACAACGAGATCGTGGGAAAACAGTTCTTATCCCGAAGCCGCAAGATATGCCAATGCGAAAGTTGTTGTCGTAAGAAAAGCAGGGAATGCCTATGTAGCTTCGATAGGTACAATTAATGATATAGAAATAGGCGAAACAATCTTTGTTCAGTATGTTAGTAGATCCTTGAATACAATAATTGTATATAAATAGGAGACTGTAATGAGAAAAAATATAATATCATTATGCTTATCTGTTGTTTTAATCTTAAATTCATTTCCATTTTTAGTAATGGCAGATACCGTGTCTTCAGAATTTTTAGCAAAAATAGAAGCAGAAAGTGGAGAACTTCATAAAAACAACAGTCTTAGTAATGGAGGGTTCGAAAAGATAAGTGATATATCTGCATCAGGTGGATATTCCTTGTTTTCAGAAGAATATTATATGGATATAGACAGTAAGAGTGTAACACCTGTTACATATACTGTTACTGTGCCAAAACAAAACAGATACAATATATTTGTAAAAATATATTGTAAAAGAGCAGATTCCTTTTGGCTTTCTATAAATGGGAGCGATTACGAATCTTGTAATTTTACATGTGTAACAAACGGATACGAATGGAAGCTTATTAATTCTTACGAATTTGCACAAGGCGTGAATACAATTAAACTTGCAAATCGTGAAAGTGGCGTATATATTGATAAATTTATCATAACTGACAAGTTGAATTATTATCCTGATAATATTGATGATACAGATTGTCTTGATAAAATTTACTCATCAGATGCTATAAAATATTATCCTCCTGTAAATCATCCAAGGATATATGTAACAGAGGATAAAATTGATGATGTGCAAAGAAATCTGAATCATGAGCAAAATGCGAAAGATTTTGCACAGCTTGTTAAGTATGCAGATGCAAAAGTAACAAATGTTAGTTTTGCACTTCCTGGCACTTCTGTCGGAGATAAAATTTATGGATATATTGAAAGCAATGCCTTTTTATATCTTATGGATAAGAATAATAAGAACAGGGCGTTAAATTCAATTAATATGTTGTTTGAATTTCTTCCTAAAGTCCAAATGACTGAAGAAAATCCTTCAAGGACCGCAGGGTATATTGCATCGCTTATAGCAAAGGTATACGATTGGTGCTATGATGAACTAACTTATGAAGAAAAGGAAGAACTTTTTGAATATGGTCTTGACCTTTTGTCACAGACTGAAATTGCTTTTCCACCGGTTAAGAATAACGGATATGCCAATGAACACAGTATGGAAGCAATGCTCTTAAAGGATTCTTTGATGTTTTCTATTGCAGTTTATAACGAACATCCGGAAGTATATAATGTAGTTGCTGGAAGAATATTTAATGAACATCTTTCTGTTATCAATTATCATCTTGAAGAAAATAACAGCAGAATGCATGTAGCAGGTGATGATTATGGCAGATATAGAACAATATTCGCGTTGTACCTGTCTTCCATTTATGAAAAAATGGGATATGCAAATATTGTTTCTAGTAATCTTAAGGATTTAGCCTATCAGGTTATTATAAGAAGAAGGCCTGATGGATACTATATGACTCTCGGCGACTCATATTCAAAAAGGCCGGAGGGAAGAAAACCTACTGAGGTTGATAGCTCTTTTTTAGCAGCTAATTTATATAAAGATAAGTATTTAAAACAGCATTATTTTGACAATTATATATCAGCTCCTAATGGAGGAGCTTCGCTTTCTTGTGCAGACAAACTTTTATTAAATGATGTGTCGATAGAAGGTTTTACTAAAATTGTTCTGCCTTTAAGTGTTTATTCGGGCAACGAACAAGGTGTTATGACAGCAAGGACAAGTTGGAAAAATGATTCCATGATTGTTTCAATGAAAATGCCTGAAAGGTATTTGTGTGGCCACTCTCACTACGATTCTGGTGCTTTCGAAATATATTATAAAGGTGCACTGGCGCTTGATAGCGGAGTTTACGAAGGTGTAGATGAGAATGGGAATTCTCTTGGTTCAGGAAGCGTTCACGATTTGAATTATCATAAAAGGACGATTGCTCACAATGCAATGTTGGTATTTGATCCAAACGAAATGTTTGTTTATGATGGTGCGAATATTTCTAATGATGGGGGGCAACGCATACCTGAATCCATGTCCTCTGTAAAGGATTTTGATACTTATAAAAATATAAATAAAATAGGTAAAGTATTGGATGTTGAATATGGTCCATCATTGAATATGCCTTCATACACATATTTAAAAGGCGATATAAAAGATGCATATTCTGATAAAGTAACTGCTTACACTCGTTCGTTTTTGTTCTTTAATTTTTTTGAAGATGTACATCCGGGTGCACTTATTGTGATGGATAAAATAACAAGTTCCAATCCAATGTATAAAAAAACATGGCTTTTACATTCTCAGAATGAGCCGGAAATAAACGGAAATGTTACTACCTTTGCTAATGCTGGTGGAAGACTTACCAATGAGACGCTTCTTCCCGTTCCTGCTTCTATAAAAAAAGTAGGGGGAGAAGGAAAAGAGTTTCTTGTTGGCAATACAAATTACTCCATAACTCCAGTCTATGAAGAATGTGATGAAAGTGGTAATTGGAGAATTGAAATTTCACCTGAGAGTGAAAATACAACAGATTATTTCTTAAATGTTATTCAGGTTAATGATGATAACGACCTGATTACACCTTTAGAAAGCACTATGTATGAGACGGAAGAATTTTATGGTGTAAAGATTAATAATAAAGTTGGCTTTTTATCTAAGCATGATGAGAGAATTTCTCGAGAATTTACTCTTGTAGTAAATGGTGACGAAGAATTAAGCTATGTTGTTTGTGGCCTTGAAGAAGGGACCTGGACTGTTAAAAACAACTCAGGTATACTTATTGGAGATTTTGTTGCATCTTCAGATGGCGGAACAATTTCATTCAATGCAATGCCAGGGACTTATGTTGTATCTAAAAAGGATAATATTATAAAAGCATTGGATTTTTCTATAGCAGCAGGTATAGATATAACCTTTAATAATGCACTGACAACAGGTGATTATCTTGTAAATGTGTCTTATGAAGAAGAAATGTTTCAGGACATTAAAATTACGCCACCTTATATACTTCTTACAGCAAGATTGGAACAATTTCAGGGTTATACTATTTCGTATGGTGTGAAAATGTATATGGTGGAACAGGGTGTTGTTCGAAGTGTAGAGCCATATACCGTACAGGCTAATGGAATTTCTGAAAGAGGGAATTTTGGCATTTTATTCTATGGCAATGGTCTGATCAGAGGTAAGAGATATCTTTTATATCCTTATGCTATTTATGTTAAAGATAATAATTATTATACTGTATATGGAAAAGAAATAGATTTTTATCTTAATGAAGTTGAAGAATATAAGACTAACAGGTTATATGGAAAACAAAATATAAAATTGTTTAATATTGAAAATTGGTAAAGGCTCTGTAAGATAATTTGTATGGAAATGAGGCGGAAAATATTTTTATATTAGGACAGATTTTAGGGTTTTTAGCTATGGCAACTTACATTTTAAGTTATCAACTAAAAAAAAGAAAAAATATTATTTTAGTAAATGCTTTCTCGAATATTTTTTATATCTTACAGTATATTTTGTTAGGGGCATTTGAAGGCGCAACACTTGACATTTTATCAACAATTTCAACAGTTGCCGCCCATAATAAAGATAGAGGATTTATTTTTAAATATAAAAAGTTGGTTATTATAATTATAAATCTATCAATGATAATTTCCGGAGTGTTGCTATATAAAAATATATTCAGTTTATTCCCTGTTATTGGTGCGATGCTTCAGACAGGAGCATTCTGGATAACAGAGGAAAGAAAAATAAGAATAGTATCATTTTTAGGTGGACCATTCTGGCTTACATATAATATAGTTTCAAAAGCCTATGGCTCTGCCATTGGAAGTGTTTTATGCCTGCTTTCAATAGGTGTTGCTATTTATAGATATGATTGTAAAAGTAAAAGAATTTAAAATCTGTAGATTGTTGTATTGAAGAAACTGTAAGAATACAAGGGGAATTAAGTATAAAAAAGGAAGTTAAGCAATGTTGAAAAGTATATGTTATCCCAATAAAATTGTTTTGTATTGGGATTTGCCGAAAAATTTTAAAGATGGCAACAAATATCTTATATCAAAAGATGGAAAGGTTATCGGAGAAACCGAAAAATGTCATTTTGAAGCTAAGGAGCTTGTGCCTGAGTCAGAATATAATTTCTTGGTTGAAATGATTGGGGAAAGCTCTTGTAAAATCGGTGAAACTTTCTTAAAAACCGAAAAGGAAAAGGAAAGAATCGATATCACGAAGGCACCATATAATGCAGTTGGTGACGGTAAAACCTTAAATACCGAAAAAATTCAGAGGGCTATTGATGACTGTAAGGAAAATCAGTGTGTATATATTCCAAAAGGAGACTTTTTAACAGGCTCATTATTTCTTCATTCTCATATGGAGCTTTATCTTGAAAAGGATGCCATCTTACACGGCACAACCAATGTAAAAGATTACGAGCCAAAAATCAAAAGCCGCTTTGAAGGTCACGAAATGATGACCTATGCAGGGCTTTTAAATATTGGCAAGCTTGATAGAGATGAAGGATTTACCTGCTCTGATGTAAGAATTACAGGTAAAGGCACCGTTTGCGGCGGCGGAAGAGAGCTTGCATTAAATGTTGTTGATGTTGAAACTATTCTTATGAAGGATTATCTTGAGTCTTTAGGAAGTAAAATTAAGGAATGTGAAACTTCTATTACCATACAGGGAAGAGTAAGACCAAGACTTATAAATGTAAGTTGTGCTAAGAATATAACTATTACAGGTATTACCATAATGAACGGCGCAAGCTGGAATGTACATATGATATATTCAGATAACATAGTTACCTATGATTGTATTTTCCGTTCAGAAAATGTATGGAACGGAGATGGTTGGGACCCTGATTCTTCCACTAACTGTACTCTTTTTGGCAGTGAATTCTATACAGGCGATGATGCAGTTGCTATAAAATCAGGTAAAAACCCTGAAGGTAATATTATAAATAAACCGTGTGAACATATAAGAATTTTTGACTGTATCAGCCATTTCGGACACGGAATAACCATCGGAAGTGAAATGTCAGGCGGTGTGAGTGATGTTATGATATGGAACTGTGATATGGGAAATTCGGTGTATGGAGTAGAAATTAAGGGTACTAAAAAACGAGGCGGATATGTAAGAGATGTTCATGTAAGCTATTCCAAGGTATGCAGAATCCTTATGCATTCTGTCGGATATAATGACGACGGTGAGGGTGCGCCAACTGCCCCCGTGTTTGAGGATTGCACATTTGAGAATATGACCGTAACCGCAAGAATGCATAATAAAGAAAATGAGGATGAATTCTGCGAAGCAATCGAGCTTTCAGGCTTTGATATTCCGGGGCACTTTGTAAAAAATATAAAGTTTAAGAATATAAAAATTGATAACGGAACTGACAGTAGAAAACAGTCTATTTATCTTAAATGCTGTGAAGGTGTGAGTTTTGAGAATATAAGTTGCCGATGAATAAGAATCTCACGAAAAACTAAAAGCACAAAGCTTAAGATTTTTGGAGAACATTGTTGCGTTAATTTACAATAAAAATAATGACCTTAAAATATTTCAAACAATATTTTAAGGTCATATTTATATATAAATTTGCGACATTTATGAACGTTTCCTGCGAAAATTTGCAGGACCTTGTTATATAAATCTACAATAAAAAATAGTGTTTTCTATGTTTTTGCTGAGTATGCTTTGTGCATATGGATGGTTTCGATGGAGCTCTGCCATTCATATGCACAATGTTGGATAATCGCTACATAATGTAAGGACATGCCATTAAAATTTGTTATTTAATATTTGAAATATAATCTTTAAAAGGCTTCTTAAAAAAAGATTTGTTACCAGATATTATATTAACAGGAGTTGTAATGGTTTGGAAATCTTTATCATCTGTAAGTATATATTTTATTCCCTTAAGCTCACATAATTTTGCTATTGAATAATCTGTGAAGTCGGCTTTGTGAGTCTTAAAATCTTCTATAAAAGAAAGACAGCAAGTTGAATCAATAGCCTCATAACAAATTGTATATGTTTGTTTAATTTGATTGTAAACAATGTTTAGCTTTCTTTGTAGTGTTTTTCTTTCATCATCTATATTGCGATAATTTTTAATAGTAAATTCTTCAGACGATTTACCAGACAATTGAAGGTAAATTTGATATTCGTTTCTTTCAATTATTCTAAACAGTTCTATAAGCACTCCACCAAAGATGACAATTTCATTTTTATTGTTCAATACTTCTTTAATGTAATTCGAATAATTACTTATTCTATATTCATTTATATCTTTTTCCAAATAATTATCAACGGCGTAATAAATCCAATATAGTATTTGAGTGTCTACAGCAATTTTTTGTTCAGAATTAGGTATTTTATCTTTTAGTTGATAATAAGCCATAAAGTCACCTATGAATTTTCTGTTATTGTTTTCTTTGTTATTTCTTTTGCGAGGTCCAAAGATTTTTCAAGACGTCTTTTTTGTGCATTTTCAATTGAGTGCTTATGTGTTTCGATGCCCATTGGATTTAAATTTGCAAATTTAATTTTTTCTTCATACCATTCTTTGGAGTTGCTAAAAACAAAGTATCCTGAACAAGTATTAAAGAACATTGTTGTAAATACAGTAATGCCACTAAAGTCGACCTCTACAAAAGAAGCATTTTGTAGTTCTTCTAGGATTTTATTCCTAAGTATCATGCCATCTTCGTATGAAAAAGCCATAGTCAAGAACTCTTTTACATTAATCATTTTTATTCTCCTTATTTAATTCTGTTATATATTAAAATTTTGTGTTTTTTCTATTTTAACAGTGAAAACATATATTGTACCACGTAGTTTATGTTCTATGGGTTTTATAATGTCCGGTTTCAGCACATCGGTAAGTCGAATGTGTCAGGACATCGGTAAGTGTTTGTGTCAGGACATCGGTAAGTCCTTGTGATATAATACCACTGAAAGGCGGTGGTATTTATGCCATGGAAGGAGACCAATATCTTGAAAGAAAAACAACAAT
>JAZOVB010000110.1:0-6959 GCA_045658425.1 Clostridia bacterium
CACTCAGTCGCTTTAAGGTGAGAAGCGGAAACTTCTTCTTGTTACCCAAATATAATATCATATATGTTTGTATTTGTCAATATGTTTTTTAAAAATATTTTAACTAATCTTATCTGTAATATCCCTTATTTTTATCTTTTGAGGACAAACGCCTTCACATACACCGCATTTTGTACAGTCACTTACCCCTGTTATATTTTCAAGAGCAATTTTCTTAAACTCATTTTTGGAAATATGAGAAAGTTTGTATTCATTATATATCTTTATAAGCTCGGAAATATGAATCTTACCCGGACATACATCCAGACAATAATTACAACCGGTACAGTTTATAAGATTACTTTTTCTTATAATATCCGCAACTTTAAAAAGTGCCTCTTTTTCTTCCCTTGACAATGGTAAAGCTTTTTCCATAGTTTCAGTATTTTCTTCAACCATTTCAATACTGTTCATACCTGAAAGCACCATAAAAACATCAGGATGGTCCAAAGCAAATCTAAGAGCATAGGATGCAGGGCTACCACCAAGGCTTCCAAAAATTTCTTCAGCTTCTTCAGGAATATTTATAAGAGAGCCTCCCTTTACAGGCTCCATAACAATAACCTTTTTACCATGTTTAACAGCAACATCATAACAAGCTCTACTCTGTACAGTAGGGTCAAAATAATCCAGATAATTTATCTGAAGCTGAACGAACTCAATAAGAGGCTCTTTTGATAAAATATCATCAAGCACTTCGGCAGAATCATGAAACGACATTCCTATATGCTTTATTTTGCCTTGTTTTTTAAAATCTTCTATAATACTAAAGCTGTTTAATTCCTTATGCTTTTTATAGGATGTTTTGGTAATACAGTGAAACAGATAATAATCAAAATATGAAACTCCGCAATTTTCAAGTTGTTTCCTAAAAAGAGGGGCAATCTGCTCCTCTTTTTCAAAAAACCACTCAGAAAGCTTATCAGCAATAACAATATCCTCTCTCGGATATCTTTTTACGATACATTCTCTTACGGCGATTTCACTCTGCCCGTCCATATATCCGTGAGCAGTGTCAAAATAATTAAAGCCTTTTTCAATAAAAATATCCACCATTTTACAAAGACTGTCCTTATCAAACTTACCGTTACTTATAGGAAGTCTCATTATACCAAAGCCAAATTTGTTTTTGATTTTATTTTTCATACACTTTAACCGATTTTCTCACACAATCCTCAAGTTCAACTGACTGAATTGCGGTTGCAAGGTCACATATTATTTCATCGCTGTTTCTTATATGCTCAAAGAAGAGACTGTTTTCATTATAAAAACCTGCGCCTTCAAAATACTCATCACTGTCCACTAATGACGCACCATCAATTTTTTCAATAAACTGTTTTTGTTTAAAATGAAAAAGTTCACCCGGTTGGTCAAGACAGCCCTGAATAGGTAAATTTACAAAATAAGTATGGTTTATAGTATTTAAAGAAATCCTTTCAAATGGTGCACCGCCCATAGGAACTAAATCTATATGAGCATGAATATTTTTTTCAAGCTTACAGTCAAGGTAAATGTTTTTTACATTCTGACCAATGTCAGGTCTTTCAATTTCCAGCATTTCATCATAATCAGTATAATATTTTTTGAAATCCGAAATTTTCCTGATAGCTTTTCGCTGCCTCTTCATTAAGGTCACAGCAAGCTGCAAGGCAAACATCATCATAATCTTCATAATACTTCTTAAAAGAAGGGTCATGGCCGCCTATTGACATATTACCGCAACCAATTGTAGAAATTTTAAACACTATAAAAATCCTCCAACTAATTTGCTATTTAAGTATAACTCTTTTTCATAATAATTTCAAGCATATAATAGAAAAAGATGATATTCATCACCTTTTTACATATTTTTATAATACTTTATTAAGAAAATCTATTGTTCTCGGATTCTTAGGATTTGAGAAAATCTCATCAGGTGTCCCCTCTTCCACAATAACACCTTCATCCATAAACAACACTCTGTCGGCAACCTCTCTTGCAAACCCCATTTCGTGGGTTACAACCACCATAGTCATACCATCTCGGGCAAGTTTTTTCATTACAGCTAAAACCTCACCAACCATTTCCGGATCAAGTGCGCTTGGAGGCTCATCAAAAAGCATAATATCCGGAGACATTGCAAGAGCTCTTGCAATTGCAACTCTCTGCTTCTGACCGCCCGAAAGCTGTGAAGGATAGCTTTCCGCCTTATCGGAAAGACCAACTGTTTCAAGAAGCTTCATTGCCCTTTTCTCCGCTTCCTCCTTAGATGCTTTTTTCAGATCAACGGGTGCCAACATAAGATTTTTTAAAACATTCATATTAGCGAAAAGATTAAAGTGCTGGAATACCATACCGATATTTTCGCGAACCTTATTGATATTTATTTTTTTATCGTTAATATGATATCCATCGGCATATATATCACCCGAAGTAACATTTTCAAGACGGTTTATGCAACGAAGGAAAGTTGACTTTCCAGACCCCGAAGGTCCGATAACACAAACCACTTCACCCTCATATATATTGGTTGTAATTCCCCTTAAAACCTCAAGGTGTCCGAATTTTTTCGCAAGATTTTCTACCTGAATTTTTATTTTTTCTTTATTTACGGCCACGATTCAGACTCCTTTCAAGTGCATTTGCAACCTGTTGAAGAATAAGAATTACAACAAGATACATCACGGCAACAATTGCCCATATTTCAAATGATTTAAAAGTAATGGCTATAACATTCTGAGCCTTATTAACAAGTTCCGGAAAACCGATAACCGATAAAATAGAAGTATCTTTTAAGGTTATAATAAACTGATTCACAATACTTGGAATCATATTTTTTATTGCCTGAGGCAGTACTACTCTGAACATTGAACGCCAATAGGACAAACCAAGACTTCTTGCCGCCTCCATCTGCCCCGGGTCAATAGACTGGATACCTGCACGGATAATTTCCGACATATAGGCACCACAGTTCAATGCAAGACAAATGGTCCCCGCCTGCAAAGAGGTAAGAACAAATTTGGCGCCGAAAAAGCTTCTTATACCGTAGGGTACTCCGTAAAATACAAAAAAAGCAAGAACTATCATCGGCACACCGCGAATTACATTTACATATATTGCAGAGATTGTTCTGGAAACCTTATTGTCAACAACACTTGACAAACCGAAAACAACACCAAGTATACAACCGAAAAACAATCCGCATAATGCTAACAGCAAAGTCTGCCCCATAGCTGTTACAAGCAGTTGTCCATAAGTGCTTAAAAGCTGATTCATTAATATAAACTCCTTCTGACATCATTAAAGGGCACCGATAACTCAATGCCCTTTTAATCTTCAGTTTTTATTAACCAAGATATTTTGCAATTATTTCTGCATATTTACCGTTTTCACGAATATTCTTAAGACCGGCATTGAATTTATCAATAAGCTCCTGTTTTGCAGAATCAAAGATTGCAAATCCGTACTGAGCAGGTTCATTTTCTGTTCCTTCAACAAACTTCATAGCAAGCTCGCCTGTTTTAATGTTATACTTAAGAATCGGTGTATCATCCATACAAGCATCAACCTGACCGCCTGTTACAGCCTGGTACATATCAGGTGATGTTGAGAATGTTACAACTTCAAAACCGTATTTATCTTTTATGCTTTCTGCATACTGGTTACTCATTGTACCATTTTTAACAGCAACTTTTTTACCTTTCATATCAGCAAAACCTGTGATAGAAGAATCCTTGGCAACAGCCATCCCCTGTGTTGCATCATAGTATCCATCAGAGAAAGTCCAACCGTTATTCTTTCTTTCCTCTGTAATGGAAGCACCTGCAATCATACCATCAGCCTGACCAGCCTGACAAGCAGCGATAGCAGCATCCCAACCGATATACTGAAGTTCGTATGTAAAATTCTGATCTTCTGCAATAGCGGCTAAGATATCCATATCTATACCAACAATATTGCCTTCAGCGTCCTGAAATTCAAAAGGACTGAATCCTTTATCGGTTGCAATAACAAAGTCAACATCTTCTGTTGTGGTACAAGCAGCAAAGGATAAACACATAACAACTGCAAGTACAATTAGTAATAATTTTTTCATAGTAATTAACCTCCTGTTTTTAAATCGTATCTTTTTACAATAAAAAATCAAATTTATTATACTATATTACATAACAAAAGTCAATACTTTAAAACGAAAGAGGTTATTTTTTTAGTTTTTCGATTTTTTTAATTTATAATTATGTATAAATATTAAGAGTTGAAATTAAATCTGACAGTGATTTTATTTTCTCATTAAAATCCTTTGCGGGTTTTATTATGTTAAAAGAAGAATGTTCTCTCCATACCTCCATAAGAATATCGTCAAGTCTGATTGCCTGTTCTTTATCTTCGGTACGGGCATTATTATTGCTTAAAGTATAACCATCCCCTTTTGCTGCGGTTTCAAGATGAATAATGCTGTCATATCTTTCCATAATTTCAGGAACGGTAATACCGAGTATACGAAAAGCCTCAGCAAAATCTTCATCAGTCATATAGGCTTTATTATCCATCATTCCCCTGTCGCATATAATAATGGTTTTATCTGTATTTCCGATTTTTTTTGCAGCTTCTTCAAAGATTTCCTCTTTATAAAGCTGAAGCTTCATCTGACACAGCTGATAATCAAGACTTTTCATTCCCCATGGGGTTACACCGCCAAGTATAAGTTCAGAGGCAGTTTCAGGAATACACAAAACCTGATACCCTTTATCCGTTAATTCTTTTTTAATAAATTCAATCGCTGTGGTTTTTCCACCGCAGGGACCACCTGTTATAACTATTTTCTTCATAAGCTCACCTTAACAAATTCATTATTATAGAATATATATCTTTCCTTAAAACCTATATTTCTAAGCATATAAGTTATTTCATTAAAATAAAAATCAATTGTATCGGCACTGTGGCAATCTGAAGACAATATAATCTTACCGTTATTCTTACATAAAATATGCAGAAGATTTTCATAAGGATACGCACTTGTCCTGTACCCTCTTGAAATAGCACCTGTATTCACCTCAAAAATACATTCACAAGGAATAACTTCCTCAAGATATTTTTCCGCCATTTTGTGATATTCAGGATTATTAAAATAGCATCCCAAACCCGTTTCTTCATACTTTGTTATAAGATCAAAATGTCCAATGATATCAGGTTTTCTTTTCTTAATATAACTTACAAAAAGCTCATAATAGTTTTGGGCAAGTTTTATTGGGTCATTATCAAAAATCTTAAGGTTTATAAGAAAATTTTCCTTTTTAGAATCAACTGCGTAAAATTTTCCTTCTTTTTTCACATAATGATTAGAGCCTAATATATAGTCAAAATTCCCTCTGTTTAAAATTGAGGTTGCATCCTCCTCAACACCGGCATAAATCTGAATTTTATCCTTATATTTTTGCTTCAGAGCATTTATAGTGGCTATATACTTGTCCATATCCTTCATACAGTAAGACAAATCATGTTCGGTATAACCGTGTCCCGAAAATCCTAATACACTGAATCCTTTGGAAATGGCAGATAAAACCATTTCCTCCGGAGTATTTTTACCATCACATAAATTTGTATGTGTATGTAAATTAACCAACATAGTTATCTTCCTTTGTTCATCATATTATTCAAACATCCAGGACAGAACATATTGAATATACTCATCCCAGAAGTTCCAGTTATGTGCCCCTTGGGATTCTCTGTATGTAAATTCATAGCCTATACTTTCAAGATGCTTTCTGAACTTCTGATTATATTCATATAAAAAGTCTTCAGTACCTACACCGAGAAAAATTTCCGGTTTTTCCGAATTTTTATTGCATTTTTCCGATAAATAAAATAAATCATCTTCATCCGGGATATTAACATCCTCACCGAAAATCGGAACATAGGTATCGTGAAATCTTTCCGCTGTTCCTTTTATATCGGCAACCGAGGATAACCCCGCAACCTTAGCATATTTTGAGGGATTTCTGAGTGCCATTTTAAGAGCACCGTAACCGCCCATGGAAAGCCCTGCAATAAAGGTATCCTCCTTTTTATCCGATACATGGAAAAATTCACTTATAAGATGCGGTAATTCCTCGGATATAAAGCTATAATATTTCATACCGTATTTCATATCGGTATAAAAACTTCGGTCTCCGCAAGGCATAACAACACAAATACCGTACTTCTGTGCATATCTTTCAATGGAGGTACGTCTTAACCATATTGTTTCATCATCCGAAAGTCCGTGCAACAGATAAAGGCATTTAAAGCCTTTATCCTCTTTATTTTCTTCTACACCTATCTGCCCCGAAGTATTCTTCTGAGGTATTATCACATTAACCTTTGTCTGCATACCGAGACAAATGCTGTAAATATTCATAGTAAATAAAGCCATTTTTATCCATCCTTTAGTTCTTTAATATTTTTTATTTCTTTAACAGGTGCCTCAATATAATTAAATATTTTTTCAGGGTCATCGCTTACAAAATAAAGCTCACTAACACTGTCTTTTATAAAATTCTTATCAATAGCACCCTGCATTGTACTTATAAGCTCATCATAGTAACCGTCAATATTATATATGGCAATGGGTTTATTGTGACGGCAAAGCTGTTTCAAGGTAAGAATTTCAAAAAATTCCTCATAAGTACCGATTCCGCCCGGAGTTACCACAAAAGCATCCGAATTATCTTCCATAAGTTGTTTTCTTTCCCGCATTGTTTCGGGCATCATAAGTTCATTGCAGAAATCACATATTTTTTCAACATATTCATCCTCAAAAAAATCAGGAATAACACCTAAAATATACCCTGCTTCGGATTTAACACCGTCAGCAACCGCTCCCATCATGCCGTTACCACCGCCGCCGAAAACAAGAGAATGACCTCTTTTAACCATTTCTTTTCCAAATTCAAAAGCTTTTT
>JAZOVB010000111.1:0-25001 GCA_045658425.1 Clostridia bacterium
ACCTGTGTTTTTGCCTCATTCTATCTAAAAATTTCCTAATTTGAAAATTCTTGTAGAACCTATAACCTTTTAAAATTGAGATTTTTTAAGGCGAAAGGTTTCGATAATACGAGGTATATCGGAACCGACAACGAAGAAAAAGCCTATTTTTAAAGGTTTGAGGCGAGTTCGGATAGCTCTCCGATGGCTATCGGCTGTGGATTTTTTATTGGTATATCCCTCAATAAGATGACAAAGTGCATCCACATAGGTATTTCTTGCAACAAAGAGAGGAATATTAAGATTATATTTACCGTCAAGGAAAGCTTTTTTATAAAATACAGACTTTGAAGCAAAGCTTTTTTTATTTTTTTCCTTATGAAGAGTTAATATTGAATACTGAGTGGTTTCCGAGCCTGTCCCTGCAGTTGTAGGAACTGCTATCATGGGTAGAGGCGGATTTTTAAAGTTATCTTCAAATATATCATATAAAGAAAAATCTTCACTTACAGGATTTTTGGCGTAAACAGCAACAGCCTTTGCTGCATCAAGAGGCGAACCGCCGCCGATACCTATTATAAAGTCGCATTTTTCCCTTGCCGCTTCCATTCCGCCCTCGTACACTTCTTCAATGGTGGGATTATTGTTTATCTTATTATATACCGAGTATTCAATATTCAAAGCTTCAAGAACATCGCACACATCCTTTAAGGCTCCTGATTTCTCCCCGGAGGATTTACCTGTTACAATAAAAGCTTTTTTACCCAAATTGAACTCACAGGCGTTTTTATTAACTACATTTTCACCTATAAAAACCTTAGTAGGTACCAACAAATTTTCCATAGTTTTTCTCCTGATATTGTTTTTTTAAAAATTTATGCTATAATTACTTTGGGTGATTATTATGATTAGAAATATAACAAAAGATGATACTCCTTTTGTAATTCAGTTAATGAAAGAGTTTTACTCTTCCCCTGCCGTTTTGCATAAGGTGAATGAAAATAATTTTATAAATACGGTTGACGAAGCCTTAAATGACAGTCCTTATGTTAAAATTTTAGTTTGCGAAATTGACGAAAAAATTGCAGGATACTGTCAGCTGTCGCTTTCCTACTCTAATGAAGCGGGTGGTCTTAATGTATTTATAGAAGAGCTTATGATTCACTCTTCTTACAGACATCAGGGATTGGGAACCGCATTTTTAGAATATGTATTTACTCTTTATAAAGACGCAAAAAGATTTCGTCTTGAAGTTACAAAGGATAACAGGAATGCATATTCACTTTATGAAAAAACAGGGTTTAAAACCCTTGATTACATACAGATGATTATTGATAAGGAGGTATAAGCTTTGACTTATCTCGTTATAGCGGGAATTATTCTTCTTTTTTTAATTTTAATACTTATTATACCCGTGAAGCTTACGCTCAGTAAAAATCCTTCCGAAAGTATAAAAATTACTTTAAGAGTGCTTTTTATTCCCATTAAATTTACTCTTAAGAAAAATAAGAAAAAGAAGGTTAAAAAGCCTGAAAAAGAAAAGGGTTCCCAGCCTGTGGATAAAAGGACCTTAAGCTTCAAAGAAAAAGTTATATTCTACTGTTCTCTTATAACAAACGCACTTAAAGAATTAAAGCATATTCTTTACCATGTAAGAGTTTCTGATTTATCTGTAAATTTAGCTTTTTCAGAGGGAAACGCCGCTTTCAGCGCAATTGCCGTGGGCGGAATAAACGCCGCAATTTATCCTGTTTTAGGACTTATAGAAAGCTCAGCAAAGGTTGATAAGGGCGCTTTTAAGATAAATGTATTTCCCGAGTACAATTCGGGAAAATCAAGCTTTGGATTTTCCCTGTCTATTCATCTTGCAATAATTCATCTTTTAATCGGAGGATTAAAGTTTTATAATTTTTACAAGAGGGAAACAAAACAGTATCGGGACGACACATAGGTTATTCCCTACTGGAGATATTCCTTTTCACGAAGATATTTTTCATCATCTGTAAGCTCGTACAGAACATCAAGGCAGTACATTGCCGATTTATTGTTAAGCTGTTTTGAAAGCTCATAGGAAAGGTCATAAATCATACCTAAAACTTCCATATCAAGTGAGTATTCAAGACCATCCTTTTTAAGAGTTTCCATAATCTCCTCGGTTACGGGGGGATTTTTTATATCGTGATTTTCAAGAATATAAGTTATACCCTCATTTGAAACAGGGATTTCATAAATATCTTTACTGAGAAGATATAAAGAAAGCGCAGTTTTATAATCCTCTTTTAAACGGTAATATTCTCCTATAAAAGCATAATACTTACTGTAAGATACTTTATCAAGAATATAGCTTCGTACCGCATTTAAAACTATAAGAAGTTTTTTTGGCTCGTTGTTCTTAACAAAAAGTCTTGCAAGTTCATAAAAAATATTAGGGTCAACAGGATTCCAGTAAAGTGCTTTTTTTAAGGATTCCTCTGCCTCCTCATATTTTTCATAAGCCATTTCAATATGAGCCTTACAAAGATAAAGAGTTCTGAAATCTATTCCGCCCTGCTTAAATGTTTTTTCGGGGGAAAGCTTCATATTATAAATATAAAACTGAATGGGGGAATCGAAATTAAAATATCTTATTCCCTCTTCCTCTTTAAATTTATCCTTATGCTCTTCCAATAATTCTTCAATTATTTCATAGGCACCGTCATAATCATCAGCCTTTATATATTCGCCTATTTCATTAAGCTCTTCATTTATTAAGTCATAGCCTATCATCTTAGTGTACCTCCGTCATAGGGTGCATTTTCATCAATAACCTCAGTTTTTAATGCATAATCGTAATAGAGCTTGTTTCCTGGAAAGAACAAAGAAAGAATAACCATAAAAGGACATACATACAGGGTTATTACCTTTATGAAGGGTCTTAATATTCTTGCAAGTATTCCTTTTCCGTTATATTTGATTTTTAGGCCTAAGATTTTTTTACCGATAGTCTGACCAAGTATTTCACATATTATAAAATACATAATAAGGACACCCACGGTTATTGCAGTCATTTCTACATTGAGTGCATCAAAGGTCATTTTAAATTCAGAATTTCCCGCAACCGACTGGCCTATAAAAATCTGATAGATAAAACCTACCGTAAGTCCTATAAGCAAAGCATCAATAAGACCTGCATAAACTCTTTTGATAAATGTTTTCATTTTCTTTACCTCTTATTTTAATTCTACTATAGTAACCCCGTCTTCACCCTCGCCGAAAAGACCTAAGCGAAAGGTTTTTACATTTGGATGTTTTTTTAACATTCCGTGAATTGCCGCTCTTAAAACACCTGTACCCTTACCGTGAATAATGGATACTCGCTCTAATCTTAACATAACAGCATCGTCAATATATTTTTCTGCATCCATTACCCCGTCTGCCACCGTAAAACCTCTTATATCAAGCTCGGTGGTAACGGTTTTATTTTTAAGCTCTGCCTTTTTAAAGGTTGTATAGGTGGTTTCCTTTTTTATTTCCGCTTCATCAAGAGCAAGATTGGAAATATGGGTTTTTATTTTTAAGATACCTGCGGTAACAGTAAGATTTCCGTCCTTATCGGGAAGCTCACTTACCGTTGCGCTCTGGTCATAGTCAATAAGCTTTACCGGAGTACCCTTTAACAGCTCTTTTGGGTTAACCGGCTTAAAGGTTTTATTTCTGCCACTGTTGATTTTATCCCGTCTTTCCTTAAGCTTTTTGGAAATCCTTTCATTAGCCTTAGTGGTTTTTCGGTCAAAATCACGCTGAGAATCTTCTTTTCTTAAAGCTCTTAACTCTTTTATAAGCTCGTTGGCTTCCTCTTTGGCATCAGCTAAAATTTCTGCAGCCTCGCTGTTTGCCTTTTCTATTATTTTAGAGTATTTTTCCTCGCTTTTTTCTTTCTGAACTATAAGCTCTTTTCTTAACTCGTCTGCTTCCTTTTTAAATTTATCTGCAAGTTCACGCTCTTTTTTAAGAGCTATTCTTGTTTTTTCAATTTCAGAAAGTACATCCTCGAACTTGATACTGTCATCCTCTAACTGTTCTCTTGCTTTATCAAGGATATTGTCGGGAAGCCCCAGCCTTTTTGAAATTGCAAAGGCATTACTTTTACCGGGAGTTCCGATAATAAGCTTATAGGTAGGTCTTAAAGTCTCCACATCAAATTCACAACTTGCGTTCATAACACCTTTTGTAGAAAGGGCGTAAAGCTTAAGCTCACTGTAATGGGTGGTTGCCATAACCTTAACCCCTTTTTCTCTTAAAGACTCTATAATTCCGATTGCTAAAGATGCACCCTCAACAGGGTCTGTTCCCGCACCTAATTCGTCAAACAATACAAGAGAATTATATCCTGCCCTGTTAACTATATTTACTATATTAACCATGTGAGATGAAAAGGTGGAAAGCGACTGGGCAATACTCTGCTCATCACCTATATCTGCAAAAATATCCGAAAACAAAGATACCTCGCTTTTCTCAGCTGCAGGAATTAACAGCCCTGATATACCCATCAAAGTAAGAAGTCCTACAGTTTTTAAGGATACTGTTTTACCGCCTGTATTAGGGCCTGTAACTATAAGAGAATCAAACTGACCACCAAGCATTACATCAATGGGAACAACTTTAGCGGAGTCAATAAGAGGATGTCGTGCTTTTTTAAGATGGATATAACCTCTTTCGTTGACAACGGGCATAGTGCCTTTCATTGAAACTCCAAGCTTTGCTTTTGAAAAGATAAAATCCAGCTCACATACCGTATTATAGTTATTTACTATCTGCTCACGGTTTAAGGAACAAAGAGAGGTTAAATCGAAAAGAATTTTTTCGATTTCCTTTTCTTCCTCGTTAAACATTTCTTTTAAGGAGTTATTTATTTCAACTACCGCCATCGGCTCTATAAAAACAGTTGAGCCTGAGGCAGAGGTATCGTGAACAATTCCCGGGATATCCGATTTATGCTCAATTTTAACGGGAAGTACAAAACGGTCTCCACGCATGGTAACAACCGCATCCTGAAGAAATTTCTGATAATTGGGCGAGGTTATAAACTTATTTAAAACCTCTTTTATTTTATTATTTGTTGCATTGATTTTTTTTCTGATTGCATAAAGCTTGATACTTGCATTATCGGCGATTTCATCCTCCGAAATAATCTTTGATGAAATATCCTCCTCCAAGCCTCTTAAAACAATAAGCGCATCAAAATATAAGGACAGCTCATTATCATCCGAAGCATAGTCTTTTAAAAGCCTTGCAGTCTTTAAAAGCTTACCGATTTCAAGCAGCTCTTTAGTATTGAAATTAGCACCTACATCAAGTCTTTTTATTGATTTTAAAACATCCCCTGCCGAATAAATAGGAGGATTGCCCCTTTTAATTATAAGCGAGGTAGCATCGTTTACCTCTGAAAGTGCAATATTAAGCTCCTCTTTATCAGAAAAGGGTTCAAGGGAAAGCGCCTTCTTTTTATTAGGCTCTATTATACATCTTTCCGAAAGCATTTCCCTTATTTTATCAAATTCCAGTTTAATATAACTTTTATTATCCATATTATATCCTTTTAATTTTTAAGTGACTGTAATGGTGCGGGAATTCTTCCGCCACGGTCAATAAAATCTTTTGAAGAATATGGGCTTACTTTCATAACGGGACCATAGCCCAAAAGACCGCCGAAATTAACGGTATCCCCTACCTTTTTACCTATTGCAGGAATTACTCTTACTGCAGTGGTTTTTGAATTTACCATACCGATTGCCGCTTCATCCGCAATAATTCCCGAAATAGTTTCCGCCGGAGTATCCCCCGGAATTATTATCATATCAAGACCTACCGAACAAACACAGGTCATCGCTTCTAATTTTTCTAAAGACAATGCCCCTTTAGAAACAGCATCAATCATACCTGCATCCTCACTTACAGGGATAAAGGCACCTGAAAGACCTCCTACATGTGAACTTGCAAATACTCCGCCCTTTTTAACTGCATCATTAAGAAGTGCTAAAGCGGCTGTAGTACCGTGAGCGCCACATTTTTCAACACCCATTTCCTCTAAGATATAGGCAACACTGTCCCCTACTGCAGGAGTTGGTGCTAAGGATAAGTCTACTATTCCGAAAGGAACATTAAGTCTCTGGGAAGCTTCCCTTGCAACCATCTGCCCCATTCTTGTTATTTTAAAAGCGGTCTTCTTAACGGTATCGGCAACGGTAGCAAAATCTGCACCTTTAACCTTTTCCAATGCAGATTTAACAACACCCGGTCCGCTTACACCTACATTAATTACACATTCAGGCTCTCCTACCCCCAAGAAAGCACCGGCCATAAATGGATTATCTTCAGGTGCATTACAAAATACAACAAGCTTTGAAGCACCGATGGAATCATTATCCTTGGTTCTTTCGGCAAGGTCTCTTATAACCAATCCCATTTCCTTTACCGCATCCATATTGATACCTGCTTTGGTTGTACCTACATTTACCGAGGAACATACCTTTTTAGTTTCGGAAATTGCCTCGCCGATTGAATTTATAAGGATTTTATCCCCTTTGGTATAGCCTTTATGGACAAGGGCAGAAAAACCGCCTATAAAGTCAACACCTGTTTCGGCTGCCACCTTATCAAGTATTTTTGCATAAGGAACATAGCTCAAAGCATCCGAGCTTCCAGCAACTATGGAAATAGGGGTAACTGAAATTCTTTTATTGATAATGGGTATTCCCATTTCTCTTGAAATATTTTCCCCTGTTGCCACAAGGTCCTTTGCAAGATACATTATTTTATCATAAATTTTCGTGATTGATTTTTTATGGTCCTCCGAAGCACAGTCTAAAAGGGATATTCCCATAGTGATTGTTCTTATATCCAGATTTTCCTTTTCAATCATATTTAAGGTTTCTATTATCTCTTTATTGGAAATCATTTTTACTTACCTCTAAATTCTATGCATTTCATTGAATATGTCCTCAAGACATATTGTTATTTTAACGCCAAGCTCTTTTCCCAGCTCTTCCAGATTACAAGAAAGAATATCAAAGGAAGATTTACTCTTTTCAATATCGGTCATCATAACCATTGTAAAAATATCACCCATAATTGTCTGGGATATATCAAGAATATTGATTTCATTTTCCTTTAAGATACCGCTTACAGAGTGGATAATTCCCACCTTGTCCTTTCCGATAACAGTTATTACCGCTTTTTTCATTTTTGTTTCCTCCTATAATTTATCCGTTTTTGAAAAATACTGATATAAATCACATTTTATCATACCGTTATATAATTTTCTTTTTTTGGTTGCTTTTTTGCCTATAAGAGCTTCAAATTTCTCATTCGGGGTTATAACAAACAAATTCCACCCTTTAAGTCCTTTATACACTCTGCCTAAATCCTTTATAATTTTTTCGGATTCCTTTAAGTCTAATAGTCTTTCACCGTAAGGCGGATTGCAGACTATAGTACCGCCGATTTCATCGCTTTTAAATTCCGATACGGGAAGTCTTTTAACAAAGATAACATCATTTACTCTTGCTTTTTTTGCATTATTTATGGTTAAGTCCACACAGTCATAGTCAATATCAGAAGCAATAACTCTTAAATTTGTCTTTCTTATTAATGAAAATGCTTCATCTCTTGCATTCTTTAAGAATTTCTTATCCATTTGCTTAAAAGCTTCAAAGGCAAAGCTTCGGTTTAATCCCGGGGCAATATTTTTTGCAATCATAGCCGCTTCAATGGGGAATGTACCCGACCCGCAGAATGGGTCGCAGAATACTCCGTTATAGCTGAAACGACTCATATTCACAATCGCTGCCGCTATGGTTTCTTTAATGGGTGCCATATTGGAATTTCTGCGGTAGCCTCTTTTATGTAAGCTGTCTCCCGAGGTATCAATCATAAGACTTACCCTGTCTTTCATTATTGAAAATTCGATACGATAAAGAGCGCCTGTTTCGGGGAAATAGCCGATTTTATAGCTTTCAGACAAAGAGTCAACAATAGCCTTTTTAATAATCGCCTGACAGTCTCTTATACTGAACAGCTTAGACTTTACCGAAAAGCCGTTAACGGGAAATTCGCTGTCCTTATAAAGCCATCTGGACCAGTCAAGACTTTTGGTTTTTTCAAAAAGTTCATCAAAGGTAAAGGCTTCAAATTCCCCTACCTTGATAAAAATTCGCTCTGCACATCTTAACCATAAATTCGCCCGTGCAACCGCTTCAAAATCACCGTAAAAGGTAATTCTCCCGTCAATTACCTCCTTGGTTTCATAGCCTAAATTTCTTATTTCTTTTGCCACTATGGATTCAATTCCGAACATAGTGGTTACTACAATTTCAAATTTATCCATTTTTTCTCCTGATTTTTACTTATTATACTCCATCATATTATAATACTGAAGATATTTAAGAGTATTGATTTTTTCATTAAGTTCTTCGGGAAGCTCCCTTAAAAATTCACCTTGCGACATATAGTATTTAGGTGAAATAATATTCACCTTGGTTTTAAGTCCGTTTATAAAATCAAAATACGGCGGCATTTTTACTCCCATATAGGAAAAGAGTTCAGTTGCAAGATAGTTTGAGGAAATTGTATTTCTTTTTCCTCTTAAAACTCTTTTGCCGTTTTTTATGCAGTCATTTTTAAATGCCTGATTTGAAAAGATAAGATACGGGGTTTTATGCTTTCTGAAAATTGCTCCATCCGTCTCCCCTGTTATATCATAGCCTATTAAATCATAATATTTAAGCTCGGAATCAAGGAAAGGTAAATGATCCCCGAAATATACTATGACAGTAGGCTTATCAATTTCTTCTATATATTCCTTTAAGGTTTTTAAAAATTCATCCGCATCGCAGAGTCCCTGAACATAATTTTCAAGGGTAAAATAGCATATATCATCCATTTCTTCAGTACGCTTTACCACCCGTTCTTTACCTGTATCATAATTCATATAAGGGCCGTGATTCTGAATGGTAACGGTAAAGTTAAAATATCCTTTATCGGGATTGGTTTCAAGATGCTTATTATAATCATCCATTATCATTTTTGCCGCTTCCGAATCATCGGTATAATAATTGGTCATTTTGGTTTTATAACCTAAATCATTTAAAAAGACACTTCGTGAAAAACCCATACAGTTATAAGCCATTAGTCTGTTATAAAACCAGTTATGCCCCGGATGCATTGCCACAGTATCAAAACCTGCTTCGGAAAAAATTCGCGGAAGAGCATAAACCTTTTTATTCATAAAGGTTTTATAAGGTACAGGCATTCCCCTGTCAATAAGTGAAATATTTACTCCTGTTAAAAACTCATATTCCGAAGAAGATGTGTTCCCCGCAAATCCGGGAACAATTATATCTCCGTATATTCCCTCTTTTTTTAGCTTGGTATAGGTGGGAAGAGGATTTTTTTCAAACTTAAGGTTTTTAGCTTCTCTTATGTCAAAAAAGGCTTCTCCCATAATTGCGATTACATTGGGAAGTTTTTCATCCGTCTTAAATGAAGTAAGAACTTCTTTTGCACTTTCCCGTTCATAGCCATCAGGCTTCTGATACCTTGTTTTGGATATTCCGTTTATAAGAGAATACATAAATCCGTGACCGTTTGCCACATCTATTTCACTGAATTCGTTAGTAATAAAAACTGTATTTGAGTATATTTTATTATCTGAATATACAAATACATACGCTCCAAAAGTTATCGCAACAGTTACAACAAGTCCCACCGCACGAATCCAAAGTTTCGGTGCTTTATTTTTTATATATTTACACATATACACCGAAAGAGCAATAAACAAAAGGGCAAACATTATTATTTTTATGCTTATGGGTATTGTATAATTTTCAAGTATTCCCGTTGCCTCTTTACCTAAGATAAAGTCACTTGCCTTAAGGGGAACACTTAAAAAGTAGATTTTATAATAGTTAACAACAAGAAGTATAGTTTCCAAAAGACCTGTTATAACGAAGCTTATATGAAGCTTACCTGTTATAAAAAATAAAAGGGCAATTATAAGGGAATATATACTTATATTTATAATGAGATTTAAAGGGTTAAAGGCATCTAAAAAGGAGGTAAATCCGCTGTTACCTATTTGTATCAGTATCTGAAAAACCGAAAGAATAAGTGACATTACAAGAATAGTTATCAAAGAGCCTTTAAAGTTTAGTTCTCTTTTTTTGAAAAATCGCATACTATATACCTTTTTATTTAACCGTTACTGTTTTTATTATACCATTCTGGGCATAAACATTCTGAACACCTGTTATAAGAGGCTTTGCATACTCATAGAATTTTTCAGTAACATCCATTCCGTCTTCGGAAATCATATCATTCGGTACAACCTTTTCAAAGTTTGCAACCTGCTCTGTCGGAAATGGCTTATACTCGATTTCGTAAGAATCACTGTCTTTTCTTACATAGCCTATCATAACACCTGTTTCTCCATTTAGTGCAAATTCAACACCTGCATTTCCTATGCCGAAGGCTTCATCAATATCAGTTCTGGAAGCAGAGGTTGCCGCACATCTTTGAAGTGTAGAAAGCTCAATAGCTCTCATTTTAACATTTATTTTTTCCTTTAACAGCATTTCAAGTGTTTTACCTGCACCGCCTAACTGTGCATGGTTAAATCCGTCCTTTGCGGATTCCTTAAGACTTGTATCTTCACAAAGAAGTACTCCGTCTTTATTCTTAACTCCCTCAGAAAGTGCTATTATTATCTGTTTTTTTGTTTTTAGAAGTTCCTGGATTTTACTTATGAGAGCCTCCATATCAAGAGGAACTTCGGGAAGACATATAATATCCGCATACTTTTCATCGTCATCATTTGCAAGGGCTGCCGCCGCTGTAAGCCAACCTGCGTGTCTGCCCATTATTTCAACAATGGTTATGGATTCCATATCATAAACTCTGTTGTCATGAGCTACCTGTTTTACGGTATTGGCAACAAATTTTGCCGCAGAGCTGTACCCCGGAGTATGATCTGTCAAGCATAAGTCATTATCTATAGTTTTTGGAATACCGATTACTCTTATATCCGAATTTACCGATTTAAAATACTTTGAAAGCTTATTTACGGTATCCATCGAATCATTACCGCCTATGTAGAAGAAATAACCGATATTATATTTTTCAAATACTCTTTTTATATTTTCATAAACTTCCTTATCTTTTTCTATATCAGGAAGCTTCTTTCTGCAGGAGCCAAGATATGCAGAGGGGGTTTGTTTTAAAAGCATCATTTGAAATTCATCGCTAAACTCTTGAAGGTCAACAAAGTTTTCTTTTAAAATTCCCTCAACTCCGTAACGGGCGCCGTAAACCTTATCAATTTCATCAGCCTTTATACCGCCTGAAATTACACCTGCCAAAGAGGCATTGATTGCTGTTGTCGGTCCTCCTGACTGACCTACTAATAAATTCTTTCCCATTTTTATATTACTCCTTTACAATTTTACCATTTATAATTACCATTTTCGGCGAACTCTGTATATCGAGAGGGTCGGTTTCAAATACGGTTATATCCGCATCCTTTCCCTTCTCTATGCTTCCTACAACATCAGAAACACCCAGTACCTTTGCAGGATTTATTGTGATTGCCTTAAGACTTTCCATATAGGGAAGCCCTGCCTTATGTGCCAGTGCTGCACAAAGCGGCAGATGCTCTAAAGGGATAACATCGTGGTCGGTTATAATTGAAACCGAAAGCCCCTTTTCATAAAGTACCTTTGGTGTTACATAGGATTTATTTTTAAGCTCGGGCTTTGACCGTCCGATAAGGGATGGCCCCACCAGACACGGATAGCCGTAAGCTGCCAGTTCATCTGCTATAAGATGCCCTTCGGTACAATGGTCCAAGGTAAGATTTAAATCAAATTCCTTTGCTATTCTTATTGCACTGAATATATCATCCGCTCTGTGAGCGTGAGCTTTCATCGGTATTTCCTTTTTTAAAAGAGGTATAAGACTTTCGCATTTTATATCAAAATCAGGCTTATCATTTTCCTCGGGGTCTTCATAATAATCATTTAATTTATCCAGGTATTCCTTAGCCTTAAAAAGCTGTTCTCTTATTAAGGAAATTGCACCCATACGGGTTATGGGAGTCTGACCTTTCTGGTTATATGCCCCCTTGGGATTTTCGCCAAAAGCAAATTTCATGGCGGCATTTTCCTTTATCACCATTTGGTCTACACATTTTCCGTTGGTTTTTAAAACGGCAAAGCTGCCGCCTATAACATTAGCACTTCCCGGGCCTGTGGCAACAGTAGTTACCCCTGCCATTAACGCCTCGTCAAAGCACACATCCATGGGATTTACAGCATCAACACCTCTCAGGTGAGGGGTTACCGGGTCGGTGGATTCATTAACATCATCTCCCTCAAAGGTAAGAGAATCTTCTAAAATTCCTACATGGCAATGGGCATCAATAAAGCCCGGAAAAACCATATTCCCCTTAAGGTCAATTTCTCCGCCTGTTACAGTATAATCTTCCATACTGCCTATATTTGTAATTTTCTTATCCTTAATTTCTATAAACCCGTTTTCTATTATTTCAGGCTCTGCCATAGTATGGATTTTTCCGTTTATTAATATCATATTTCCTCCATAATACCTGACAGGGCTATTGCACCGTCGCTTTGCGCGGTAACTACCTGTCTTAAGTTTTTATTTACAACATCCCCTGCCGCATAAACGCCGTCAAGGTTTGTTTTCATTCTTTCATCAGTTATGACATAACCATTGTGGGTAAGGGCTATATCATCTTTAAAAAGTTCGTTTCTCGGCTCGTTTCCTATTGCTATAAATAGTCCGTCAATACATAGCTTAGTTCCATCCTTAAGAACTATTCCCGAAAGAAACTCATCACCAACAAGCTGAGTAACTTCATTTGAGGTTATAATCTCAATTTTTTCATTTTTCTTTATCTTTTCCAAAGTAGCGGGTGAGCCTCTGAATTTATCCCGCCTATGAATAAGATACACCTTTTTAGAAAAATTTGCAAGGTATAATGCATCATCAAGGGCGGTATCTCCTCCCCCTAAAACAGCTGTTATCTTATCCTTATAAAAGGCTCCGTCACAGGTTGCACAGTAGGAAATGCCCATCCCCGTATACTTATCCTCATTTAATATGCCAAGTTTTCTTGGTGCCGCACCTGTTGCAAGAATTATATTTTTTGCGGTATATTCGTTTTTCCTTGTTGTAATCTTTTTTTCCTTTCCTGTAAGTTCAAGGGAAACAACCTTTCTTCGTACAACCTCAATTTCAAATTCCGCCATTTGTTCATAAAGTACATTTGCAAGTTCATAGCCGGATATATGAGGAAGACCCGGGAAATTATCCACCTTATGTGAATTTACAATCTGCCCTCCGAATGAGGCTTCTTCAAATATTACGGCAGTCAGTCCTGCTCTTTTGGCATACAGTCCTGCTGTCATACCGGCAGGTCCGCCACCAATTATTGCAACATCATAGGTCATAATAAAACTTCCTTTAATTTTTTTTGAAATTTAAAACTCCGTCTGAAGTTAAAATACTTTTATCTTTTGTAATAAGTATACCCTCAATATGAGAATTTTTTTCAATAAATTCCATAGCTTTTTTTGAACCCATAATCACAAGTGCGGTTGCATAAGCATCTGCCATTGCAGAATTTTCACATATAACGGTTGCACTCACAAGGTCGCTTTCCGAGGGATAGCCTGTTGATATATCTATTATATGATGGTAAAGCTTTCCGTCTTTTTCAAAGTTTCTTTCATAAATTCCCGAGGTTACTACTGCTTTATCCTTAACCGTGATACTGCCCACAGTTTGTCCCATTTCCTCAAAGGGAGATTTTATTCCTATAATAAAGCCATCCTTATTTTTAGGACTGTTTCCGAGGGCTTTAATATTCCCACCTGCATCCACAAGTGCGTTTTTTACACCCTTTGATTTTAACAAATCTATTA
This sequence comes from Clostridia bacterium, assembly GCA_045658425.1. Lineage (GTDB taxonomy): Bacteria > Bacillota > Clostridia > UMGS1840 > HGM11507 > SIG450. Next base: position 13,959 of record JAZOVB010000111.1, read on the forward strand.
TGTAATCGGCTATATACCCCTTTGCTATTGAGGAAACATCAATTTCACATTCATTACTTAAAATTACCTTATTTCCATCTATAATAATATTGGATATGCCGATTTTCGCCTTGGCATTTATTATTTCATTCTTTTTGGGAACGGTTTCCCATTTATAATTCCATAATGAGCTTAAAGGGTATACGGTTAAATCATAAATCCCCTCCGTATCTATGGTTATATCCATACCCAGCTTTATAAGGTTTAAAAATTCCTCTGATACGGTAAGCTCTTTATTTTTATTAAGCTTATATGTTTCCGACTCTTCATTAAAATTGGAAAAAAGCTTATCAAGTCTTAATATTTCATTATAGGCTTCCTCTACGGCAAGGGTATAGTCTTTTTTATCGTATACTACAATTCGTATCTGAGTATCAAGAGCATAGCCTATTTTTTCATAAGTTCCGGAAGTATTTAAAAAGCTTCCCCACAAAACACCCGCAATAAGAAAGAGTACTATTCCCCACAATAAAGCTTGTTTCATAGACTAATCATCGCTTTCCACAGGTTTTTTTGAAGTATTGTTTTTGTTTGTTGTGTTTTTTTCCGTTGATGTTTTATTTTCGTTAGTTTCGGTTTTATTCTTTGAAGTGTTTTCTTCTTTATCAGAAGGCTCGTTTTTTTCCTCATTCTCTTCCTTTGGTTTGGAAGAAGATGACGAAGAAGAGCCTTTGGCTATCTGACTTTCAAGCCCCGAAACCTTACTGCTAAGGCTCTGGTTTGCGTTTATAAGGCTTTTATTTTCTTCAGCCAGTCCGGAATACATTTCCTTATATCTTTCCAGCTGTTCGGTAAGCTCCACTATCTGCTGGTCCTTACTGCCGTTTGCCTCAATTCCCTCCATAATAGCAAGGTAATTTTCATAGTCATCAACAAAAACCAGCTTATTTGCATTTATAATAACAAAAGAGGAAACTGAAAAGGATATGAAAAATACTGTTAATAATACTATTAACACGATAAGTCTTCCTTTTCCTTTCGCTTCTTTTTTTCTCATATTAACTACTCCTTTCTAAAATTCGATACAGGTTTTTTTATCTACATTCCATATATATGATTTAATTTTTTCCCTATCAACCTTTAACGCTTTGGAAAGTGCTGTGCGGTAAAGCTCAATCTGAGGCTGATAGTCCTTTTTAATTTCATCATCTGAGCCTGATGCATATTTATAGTCAATAAGATAAATATCTCCCTTAGTATCAACAAAATAACAGTCGATTATTCCCTGCACCATTATGAGACTTTCCTCATCTGTATCCTTGTATATTTCCTTTGCGGAAAGGGATAGCATAAATTCCTTTTCCCTGTAAACTTCTTTTGCACGAAGAAGCTTAATACCAAGAGGAGAGTCAAAAAAGCCTTCCGCTTTCTTAAGGTCATCATGGGTAAGCTTATCTTTTAAAAATTCATCCGAAGAAACAAGGTCTAAAAGAACCTTCATTTTATTGTCTTCACTTTTTAAAAGCTCAAGATTTACATTTTCAAATATATAATGTATCAGTATACCCCGTTCTCTTGAGGTTATTTTAGAATCTTTTCTGAAGCTTGGCACATAAATACCGGGGGTTGAGCTGAAATGGAAGTTATCCTCTTCATCATTCATAATCCGTTTTGCCTCAGTTACAGAGATTTTAACCGGTATTTTTTCTTTTGCCCCCTCATAGCTGTAAACATAGATACTGTCAAGCTCTTTTTTCTCTTCTTCAGTAAGTGTATAAGGCGTATAGGTATAACCGTCACTATCCCCTTTTACATCACACTTTGCTTCATCATAACAGTATATATTAATTCTTCCGTCATTTAATTTCATCCACTCATTTTTTGCGGAGTCCACAGGCTCGGACAAGGCCCGTTTTGAAATAATGGGCGGAAGTATCATATCTGCAGATGAACGGATATTTTTAAAATCTATATAGGATATTTCATCAGGTGCAGACAAGGTTACATTTTCGTATTTTTCATGCCACAGTGCTTTTGATGTGTCCGACACACAGCCTGTCAAAATCAGTTTATGCTGAGCACGGGTCAGTGCAACATACAAAATTCTCATTTCCTCCAAGGTAATCTGAGTCTTTTCCTCGTCTGTTATTATATTCTTATAGACAGTAGGATATCTGTACTGACCGTCATAGTTTACAAAATCGTAGCCGATACCCATTTCGGTACTTAAAATTATATTGGATTTAAAGTCCTCGTAATTGAAGGTTTTATGTATGCCCTGGACTATTACAACCGGGAACTCAAGCCCCTTACTGCTGTGAATAGACATAACCTTTACCGCATCCGAATCCGAGCTTATTTTAGGATTTGGAATTTTGGTATGCTCGTTTACTATTCTATCTATATAATTTACAAAAGCATAAAGTCCCTTATATTCCCCCTCCTCAAACTCCGAGGCAATATCCAGAAGTCTTTCTAAATTTTCCTGCCTTTTAACACCGTTTAAAAAACGGGTCTGAAATTCCACATAGAAGGTATCATTATATATTTTGGTTATAAGCTCCTTTAAGTCATACATTTTGGCAAATCGTCTTAAAGAACCAAGATATGCCATTACCTTTTTATCCGCTTCATTTTCCGATTTACGCATAAGATGATGGAAGCTTAAGTATTCATCTAAAAGTCTTAACTCAAGAAGTCTGTCCTCACTGTAACCAAAAATATTCTTTAAAGTTGCCACATAGGCTACATCATCAAAAGGATTATCAAGTATTTTAAGAAGTGATACAAAGCTTTTGATTTCAACAGTATCGAAAAACTGTGTTTTATCCTCATAGGATACGGGAATACCAAGATTTGCAAGTTCTTTTAAAAGTCCAAAGGTTTTCTCGTTAAAGCTTCGCACCAAAACTGTTATATCCTTATATCCTACCCGGGAACCGTCAATTACCATTTCCTTATCTTTTACAACTGAATTTATGGAGGATGCTATAATTTTCGCTTCTTTTACATAATCGCTTTCATCATCCCCGCGTTTTGTCAGAACAAGATTTATATCGGTAGAAAGTTTTTTGGGAAGAATATCCTTTTTCCCGCTCATGGCAATAAGACGGCCGTCATTTTTATAATCAACGCCGCTTATATCATCAGTCATAATATAATCAAAAATCATATTAACCGTATCCACAACATTTTCATGGCATCGGTAATTTGCATTAAGATTTATAAGAGTACCTTTTTTAAGATTTTTATATGCAGAAGTTCGTTTTATAAACAAGGATGGATTTGCATTTCTGAAACGATAAATGCTCTGCTTAACATCCCCTACCGTAAACAGATTATCATTTCTTGCAAGTAGCGTAAATATAGTTTCCTGAACATCATTTGTATCCTGATATTCATCAACCAAAATTTCCGCATAGCTCTCCCTTAAGGATTTAAATTCTTCTTTTAAGCCATCTTCCCCTTTTAAAAGTGAAATGGTAAGATGCTCAAGGTCATTAAAATCAAGGTAGCCGGAGTCATATTTTTCCGCTTTGAACTGCTTGTCAAACACCATTACTATTTCAAAAAGCTTTTTAAGGATTTTTACCGTTCCCTTATCCTTAAGGTTAAGGCTTATGATATTTGAGGTATAAATCTCATTAAATTCCTTTATTGAATCTCTTACAAGGGTTCTTGCACTTTTTGCCAATGTTGCATAAGAGGATTTTGTTCTTCCCGGCATTTTATCAAATGTAAGAGAATTCATTTTTTCAATCAGATCTTCAAATTTATCACATAAAAGAACCGATTTAAAGGCTTTTAGCTCAGCTTCAAAAAGGTCAATGAAAACCGAAGAGTCGGAATCCCCATTCATTTTGGAAAGTACATATTCATATTTATTTATGGAAGCGGTAAGTATATTTTCAATCTGTTTTCTTAAAGCTTCGGCATAAATTGAAGTATAGAAATCACAGTCTTCGGAAATAAGATACAAAAACTTATCCGCCCACTTATGATATTCGGGAATACTTATTAAAAAGCTATACAGCTTTAAAACAAGACTTCCTACCTTAGAGTCATCGCTCCCTTTTCCGTAACATTCCAGAAGGGAAATAAAATCTTCATCATTTTTCTCATAGTAATCTGCCATTATTTCACTTAAAATCTGGCTTTGTATAAGATTTTTTTCCACCTCATCAAGAAGAGTAAAGTCCCCGGGGACTTCGGGAGGAAGAAGATGAATGTTCTTTTTTATTAAATCAAGGCAGAAGGAATGAACGGTTGATATATTTGCTCTGTCAACCATTAAAAGCTGTTTCTTTAAATTTTTATTACCGGGATTTTCTCTCAGTTTTTTTCTTATGGCATCCTTTATCTTAAGCTTCATACCTGCCGCTGCCGCATTTGTAAAGGTAACAATTAAAAGCTTGTCAATATCGGTACTGCCGTCTGCTATTTTCCTTATTATTCTCTCGACCAATACGGCTGTTTTTCCCGAACCTGCCGCTGCGGAAACCATTAAAGAGGTATCCTTAGTATCTATTGCCATAAGTTGTTCAGTACTGTAAGTAATCTTGTTCATTTCTTCTCCTAAATTATTTTACTTGAAAATTTCATCCCTCTTAAGTTTGTTTACATTTCTTAAGGGAGAATTTTCTTTATCAAACATACATACACCCGAATAAGGACAGTAATCGCAGGAGGTGTATCTATCCTGCTTTAAGGGATTTATATCAAATACTCCGTCGTATATATTTTTTCCTATACCCTCTATATTTTCCTTTACGGTAGTTAAAAGATATTCAAATTCAGGAACAGACAGAGTGTTTTTATCTTTTGGAACTCCGTTTTTATCAAGCTCCAGGTCAACTATTTCGGATTTAGGCATAGTTTTAAAGTCCTTATCCATAGCCTCTGCCATATCCTGAGTATTAAGATAAAAGCCTTTCATGCAAAGAGTTTCATTAAGCTTTCCCGAAACTGTCCCTACTTCCTCAGGTGAGGATATTTTCACAACAGGACTTGTCAGGGCAAGATACAACATTCCCCCCGGCTTTATCTTATCTATTTTTTCCTTGCCGATTACCGTCATAAGGTAGATTGCAAGTTGCATTTTCAACCCTTCGGTTACCTCATAGAATTCAATGGTTTTTTCCGAGGATTTATAGTCAACAATTCTTATAAACTCCTCGTCACCCACTTTATATTTATCTACTCGGTCTATTACCCCGTTTAATATAACCTTACGGTTATCCCCCACATCGAAGATAATACCGGGAAGCTCACTTCCCTCTTTACCGAAGCTTACCTCAAAACCATCTGTTTCAAAACTGCCTTTTATAAAATGAGTTCTTAAAAGATTTATTGTCTTTAATGAAATTGCATGGATTTTTTTCTTAAATACCGTGCTTTTTATATCAGTTGAAAACACGCCGTTCTGAGTTTCAGCTATTGCCTTATCAATAACTGCGGGTAATTTTTCTTTTATATATGAATCGTCAATATCCTTAAAGGTTCTTCCGTCATTTTTAAGAATTCTTGAAAACTTTTCAAGTATAAGATGAACAACCGAGCCTAAGTTAGCGCTGTTTATGGTAAATTCCTCTTTTTCCCTTACTCTTAAGATATAGTTAAGGAAGTAGGCAAATGCACAGGAATTATATTTTTCCATATTGGTTGTACTTACCCGCAAGGTATCCTTTAAAAGCTTTTTCATATTAGCTTTATCAACTCTTACCTCACCGGTTTCTATTGCCCCCATACGCTCTATTGCACCATCTACAATATCCTTATATTCAGGGTCTTCGGTTAAATATGCAACTTCTTTCTCAATTCCCTTAAGCTCCTTTTTGGAAACTGATAAAAGAGTATCCTTAAGAAGTCTTCTTTTGGGCTTGAATTTAATTTCACACATACTGACAGACTTTGAAACAGTTTCCGATAATTCTGCCAAAAATCCAGAGGGCAAAAGCTCGGATGCAGACCTTGAATACTCGGGATATGATATATAAAGCTTTTTATCGGGTGAGGTTACTATATCATAAAGCTTCAAGGTATTTTCCATCATTTTAAGCTGAGCACTCATGGACAGCTCCATTCCAAGCTCTTTTAAAAGGTCTCTTTCCGCTTCGTTTATTATCCCCTCTCCTGAGGTTACATTTGGAAGCTTACCTTCATTAGCACCGATAATATATATGTACTTATATCCGTCATTGAAAAAGCCTGTGGGTTCGGTTATAAAAATACTGTCATTAAGTATGGGAATAGATGCTATATTCTTATTCTTAAGACCGGAAATTATAATATTTTTATATTCGGTAAAGGAAACTGACATATCCGAAAGAACAAGTGTGGTTCTTTCCATACTCTCTAAAATATAATTATATACCTGAATAAGCTGTTTAGCTGAGGTTATATCCCCTTTGCTTTCATAACGGCGGGATAGATTGGATAGGGACTTATCAAGTTCAAGTTCACAGAAAAACTCATAAAGAGCAAGAGAATATCCCGAAGAATTATTAAGTGAGGATATTTTCTTTTTAAGCCTTACCACAGGGGCAAGTACTCTTTTATAAACCTCAATAATATCTTCCTTACCGTGAATTTTAAAATTAAAGGCTTCCTTTTCTTTTATAATTTCCTCTATATCCTTTGATAAAAGCTGATAGGCTCTTACACCTGTTTTTCGTATAAATTCTTCAAACTTATATATTTTTTCGGGGGCATCAAGCATAAAATAACCCGATTTAAGATACCCCATTATTACATCCATACGGTTTCCCGAAAGAATAATATTGAATACATTTGATAAAAGCGCTGCAACCGGCATATCGTAAACTGATTTTTTCTCGTTTGAATATCCCGAAATGCCAAAGCTTTCCAATGCAATTTTTACATAGTCCCCATATTCCGTCATATCCGAAAGGATAATTGCCATTTCTGACGGCAGGGCATTATTCTCCTTTATATCCGATACAATTTCGGATATAAGGGCATCACATTCATTTTTTATACCCTTGCATTTTACAAGGCGGATATTATCACTGTCCCCCTCATAAGCTTTACCTGTATCCCTTAAAAAGTTATCCGCAATAAATTTAATTTGGGAATTTTCAAAATAACTCCCCTGTAATTTAATTACATTTAAAGGACTGCCTGTTTCTTCAGCGATTTTAACAAGCTTATCATAAGTTCGTTTAAGTGTATAACCTAAGTCGCCGTAATCGGAAGCATCATCAAAAGCTGATAAGGTAATATTTACATTGGCACCCGATTTTAAAAGTGCCTTTATCATATAAAGCTCTTCACCTGTAAAGCCTGTAAATGCATCAATATACACATTTTTTTTACTGAATAACCTGTCATTTTCTATTTTATCCGAAGCGGTAACAATCAAGTCGTCAAGATCACAGTAGATATCCTTTATTCTTTTTTCAAATTCCTCATAGATATATAACAGGTCGGAAAGCTTATCCTTAAGACTTTTTGCAATTCTTGAATCCTCGCATACAGCTTTCAACCTGTCGCTGTCAATAAGATATTTTTTAAACTCGGTAATCTGGGTACTGATTTTTTCACAAAATTCGGGATTACCCGCCGCATTTTTAAAGGCAACAAGCTTATCCTTTCCCGAAAGAATTATTTTTTCGGTAAGTAGTGCTTTTGTATCTTTGTCAAGAAGCTTCACACGGTTAAAGTTCTTATCATTTTCAAGAAGCTTTCTTGCAAGTTTTTTAAAGCTTAAAATATCCGTATTGAAAATCCCCTCCTCCGAAAGATTTGAAAGGATGGTTTTTTCATACAAAAACACCGTTTGCTCGGGAACGATTACCGTACTCATTTTGTTAAATTTTAACTGATTTAAAATATATGTGGTTTTACCTGACTTTTTCTCGCCGGTAATTATGGTAAGAGGCATAAAAGATACCTACTTTCTTAGTTTATTTCTAATTTTTCTTTCATAAAAGGCAAAAAATACACTGAGAGCATAGTCGAATATATGCATAAGTCCCACACCGATTACGGCAATCCATTGCCACTTAAGTATGTGGCTTACAGCTTCTCCAAAAAAGCTCTTTATTATCCATACTCCCAAAAATGAGAAAACAAAGTAAAAAAGAGTTTTTATGATAAGCTCTTTCTTTACACTGTCAAGCCTTTCTATATAAAATTTTAAAACAGGGTAATATCCGAAAAAGCCCAAATAATACACTAAGCTCAAACGGTCTACCGGCAGTATAAATAGTAAAATCGAAGTTGCCCCGAAGGTTAAAAGAGAATACTTTGTTCCTCCCTCAATCTGCATAACCCCCACCAATGCGGAAGCAAGTGCCAAAAAGGCAAGAGTGTTTATGTGGATATAGGTTGAAAGAGTAAGGGCAATTACCGATAATGCGGTTAAGATTCCGCCTAATACTAACAGCAACTTATTAAGTCTCCTCCCAAACATTCGCATATTGAATCAGCACACCACAGATTCAGACAGCAATCACAGGTATCATTCTGAGAGTAACCTCTGCCATTACCATAATTTCTGTAAGTCTGGGTGCGGGCTGCGAACTGATTTAAATAAAATCTGTATTCCTGGTTGCCCGGGTCCATATTAACCGCAGTCTGTATATAGGAATATGCTCTGTCCTGCCAACCTCTTTTTATTGCACATAGACCTTTTAAGAAAAACCATTCCGCAGTTTTTACATTCATTCTGTCCAAAATTCCCTCAGCGGTGGAAATCTGCCCCATATTTATATAATTTCTTACAGTAGCAAAATCCCCGGTTGCCCCGGAGCCGCCTCCTGAATAACTGTTAGAGCTTCCCGACGAATAAGAGCCGCTTTTCTTTATCATTTCATAGGCTTCGTTTATTTCTTTAAGCTTTTCTTCCGCTAAATCCTTTAAGGGATTATCGGTAAATCTGTCCGGATGATATTTTTTTACAAGCTCCTTATGAGCCTTATCAATTGTTTCTTTATCGGCATTTGGCGAAACGCCGAGCACTTTATACGGATCCATTTTTTTCTCCTTTCAGGACTTTATCCTTTGCAAGTCTCAATCCCAAATAAATAATATTTTCAATAAGCTCTCTGTTTTTCTTAAAATCCATAAGCTCAAAGGCAGAGGCAATTCTCTCTAAAGTAAGGGTAACAATCATATCGTATTCCCCATATACCTTTTTTATGAATTCTAAAGGGTCCTCCCCTTTATAATCAAATCTTTTCAAGAATGGATTATAATTTTTATTTTCAATGTCTTCTTTTATATCATCGAGTGCATCTATAATATAGATAAATCTTCCAAGATTATATCCAAATTCCCACAGGATGCGTTTCCTATCTTCGCTCATTTCCACATTCGGGTGAGTAAAAACGACAGCAAGAAGCTTTCCGAAAGGGTCTGCAACCTCGTCAACATCTGAACACCCATCCATTTCAAGTCTGGAAAGATTATTTATATTCTCTTTGATTTTCTCATACATACCGGGATATTTTTTCTTAACCTTTTTAATCTGTCCTCCGAAAAAGATAAATCGTAAAATGCTTTTGATACTTTTTTTATCCGACAAATCGTCTTTTAACTTAAAATATGTTACAAGAACGCTCATATATGCACTGTATGTAAGAAAATAATCTTCTTTTAAAACGGGGCGTTTGGCAAAGGGATGAATAATACACTTTTCGTTTTTTATTTCCTGCTTATCACTGAAAAGTGAGGAAAGCACAAGGGCTAAAAATGTAAAATCATAGCTTAACGAAAGCCTTGTCCTTTGTGAAAATTCTCTCCCCAATGTCTTACATAGTCCACAATAAAATGAGCGGTATATATTATAATTTTTTATCTTTAATTCGTCTTTAAAAACATTTACATATCCCAGCATAAAATCACCTGACACACCATTTTATTATATTATACTACATATATATAAAAAATAAAAGTAAATTTTATATTAATTTTTTAATAAATTGAATTGACATTTGGGGAAAAGAGGTATAATATCTTAAGAGAGGAAAATATTTTTTAAAAGGAGTTTTAAAATGAAATTTATTGTTTGTAAAAACTATGACGAAATGTCAAAAAAAGCAGCAGAAATTATGATTGAGGTTGTTAAAAACAATCCTAAAGCAACCTTAGGTCTTGCAACAGGCTCTTCCCCTATCGGAATGTATAACTGTATGGCAGAGGCTTACAGAAACGGCGAAGTAAGCTTTAAAGAATGTAAAAGCTTTAACCTTGATGAATACTATAAGATTTCCAAAGATAACGACCAGAGTTATTACTATTTTATGAATGAAAATCTTTTCTCTAAAATTGATATTGACTTAAAGAACACCGATATTCCAAACGGTGAAGCTGATGATTATGAAGAAGAATGTAAAAGATATGATGCTAAAATCGAAGCTAACGGCGGAATTGACGTTCAGGTTTTAGGTATCGGAAACAACGGTCATATAGGATTTAACGAGCCTGAAGAATGGCTATATGCAGGTACTCACAAGACAGGTCTTACCCAGTCTACAATTGAAGCAAATAAAAGATTTTTTGAATCCATTGACGATGTTCCTACCAGCGCTCTTACAATGGGTATGGCAACTATCTTAAAGGCAAGAAAAATCGTTATGGTTATTTCAGGAAAAGCTAAAGCAGAGGTTACAAAAATCTTAAAAGAAGGCAGAATATCCACCTCCTGCCCTGCAAGTATTCTTCACTGCCACAATGATGTTACTATCGTTTGTGATGAGGATGCATATAACGGTTAATACGCAATATAAAAAGGGAATGTAAAAAAACTCCAGACCACCAAAAACGAGATGCATCAATAGTTTTGATACAGAAAACTTATCAAATTAACTATAAAAAGGTAAAGATTTTAAAAAAATCTTTAAAAATTAAGTTTTTGGTTATGAATAAACTTAGCCACTCGCTGTATCAGGGGTGGCTTAAGAGACAGCCAAAACCGTTTCAAGATAACAAATTTTTGATATTATTGCGTTAAAAACTTGGTGAATATTTTATATATCACCAAGTTTTTGTCTTATCCTATCTAAAAATTAGTTATCTTGAAATTCTTACGAACCTTAAGCC
>JAZOVB010000112.1:0-1269 GCA_045658425.1 Clostridia bacterium
GATAAAACAATGGCTTTTAAAAACCTTTGCCTTGGTAAACCAAAGGAGATTGAAAAACTCAAAAATACAATCTGCATATTTTATGGGAATAATGTTTTCAGGTAAATTAAATGAATCAAGAATAAAAAAACTGATTCCGCATTATCTGAAACTTGCAAAAAAACATAATAAAAATATTGAAATCGGATTTCATCCGGGATATATAAAAGACAAAGAGAAATTACTTGACGGAAGCAGACAAGATTTTAGAAAATTTTATATTTCTCCTTGGCGTAAAATTGAATATGAAACGCTTATAAATTTTAAGTTTTGAATAAAAGAGACGAAAGAGGGATAGCAAAATGCCTTACATTGAAAGTGAAAAGGTTGACGAAAAAACAAGAGTAAAATTAGAAGCCTTGATTGAAAAATCATATTTGTCTTATTGGAGAAAGAAAAGACTCTTTGATATATTTTTTGCGACAATAATTTTGCTCGGTTTTCTTCCACTAATGATAGTAATAGCAATTGTTATATGTATTGATGATCCAAGTGCAGGACCATTCTTTAAACAAAAAAGAGTGGGACGACACGGAAAAGAATTTTATATGTATAAATTCCGTACAATGCGTCCTAATGCCGAAGCACTCTTGGAACAGTTAAAAGATAAGAACGAAATGGAAGGTCCTGTTTTCAAAATTAAAGAAGATCCGAGAATAACAAGAGTTGGAAAAATTCTCCGAAAATTATCTCTTGATGAGTTGATGCAGTTCTTTAATGTTTTTAAAGGAGATATGACTTTGGTTGGTCCGAGACCGCCGCTTCCGAGAGAAGTCGAATATTATACTGATTATCAGAAACTTCGCTTGCTTGTTACTCCGGGAATTACTTGCACCTGGCAGATAAGCAAAAACAGAAACGATATCCCCTTTGAGCAGTGGGTTGAAATGGACCTTGACTACATACAAAACAGAACATTCCCGGGAGATTTGCTTATAATGCTTAAAACACCTATTGTTATGCTCAGCGGAACCGGAAGATAAGATTGGAGACAGAAATATGAAAGTTGCGATGGTTGGACATAAGGTTATTCCCTCAAGACGTGGCGGAATTGAAAAGGTGCTTACCTCTTTGTGTCCTTTGCTTGTGGAAAAAGGAATAGATGTTACCTGTTACAACCGCAGTGCCGATAAAGTGGAAAATGAGTATATCGGCACGGTTAAAGACAAAAAATATAAAGGTGTAACATTAAAAAATGCTTGGACAATCAACAAAAAAGGACTCTCTGCT
>JAZOVB010000113.1:0-3305 GCA_045658425.1 Clostridia bacterium
AGGACTGTATATTTTCTTGCAAAGTATTTTATATACAAACCAGGCAACCAATGCCATAAGTCCTTTAATTAAGAAAGTAGCAGGTGCATATACAGCATATCCTGAAAACAGGTCAGCAAGTGCTGAACCTAATCCTGCCGCGAGAAATCCATATAAGGGAGAAAGCATCCATCCTGCAGTAAGTACAATACAATCGCCTAAGTTCAAATAGCCTTTCATAGGTGACGGTATTTTTATAACCATCGTTGCTACACAGGTAAGTGCTGCAAGCAATGCAGCAACAGCGATTTTTTGTGTTGCATTTTTAATTTTCATACCAAATCCTTCTTTTCATAAAATTTTACAATAATATAGATTGAGGATAGTGTTTTTCCCTTTGACGAATTAACTTAAATTAAATCTCCTCTTGAAACTATTGTGTGAACAGTATACAATAGAACTGATAATATGGAAATAGTCAAAAAAGGAGATTTTTATATAACCAGATGAAATATGTAATTGATGAAAAAACTTCAATAGCCGCTTACCTTCAGCTGTATATTCAACTCAGAAAAGATATTACTGACGGAGTCTATGCTTTTGGAAGCAAGCTTCCGTCCAAGCGTACTGTTGCAACGGAAATTGGTGTAAGCACTGTGACTGTGGAACACGCTTACGAACTTCTGCGTGATGAAGGATATATTGAGTCCAGAGAACGCAGCGGATATTTTGTTGTTTTTTGTTCCGATGACGGATTCATTCCGATACCGCAAAATACACTTGATATCTTTGCTCAGCCTGTTCATACTCTTGAAAATTCTGATGAATTTCCGTTTTCTGTTTTGGCAAAAACAATGAGAAGAGTTATTGGGATGATAGGCGAAGGAATTCTTGTACGTTCCCCGAACTTAGGCTGCATCGAATTAAGAAAGGCAATTCAGATATATCTTGCTCAAAGCAGAGGGATAATAGCCGATATTGAACAGATTGTTATCGGCTCAGGTTCTGAATATCTGTATAATCTAATTATTGAGTTGCTTGGAAGAGATCTTGTTTATGCCATTGAATCTCCTTCGTATAAAAAAATTGAGCAAGTATATTCTTTGTCAGAAGTTGAAGTTCAAAAACTGCCTCTTTCTCAAAACGGTATTGAAAGCGTTGCACTCAAAAAATGTTCTGCCGATGTTTTGCATATTTCTCCATACAGAAGCTATCCGAGCGGCGTAACTGCATCTGCATCCAAAAGACACGAATATTTAAAATGGGCAGAAAAAGAAGGACGTTATATAATTGAAGATGATTTTGAATCGGAATTTTCTGTTTCAAAAAAGCCGGAAGAAACATTGTTTTGCCACTCATTAAAGGATAATGTTATATATATGAATACCTTTTCAAAAACAATTTCATCATCCTTGCGTGTGGGATATATGGTGTTGCCCAAAAAGCTTTCAAAAGAATATGAAGAACGGCTTGGCTTTTACTCATGCACCGTACCAACATATATTCAGATTGTATTGGCTGAACTGATAGCAAACGGTGATTTTGAAAGACATATAAATCGAGTAAGGCGGAAAAAGAGAAAAGAACTGATAAAAAAATAACGGTTAATATGAAATTTTAAAATTCAATTCACTACAAAATATGGCAAATTCAGCTTAACAATGATTATAACGTCAATCAAAAATGACAAAAATTTTTTGAGAATAATATTGACATTTTATTTTTTGAAGAATATAATTTAGAAAAATTCAGATTAAGGTTGTTAAATATGAACTCTGCTCTTTCGTGTGCAAGTAAATATTTCTATAACTTTAGCGTAGCTTATTATTTTAGCTATGCTTATTTTGCTATGGAAAAGTTTCTTGTGAGAGTGCCAAAAGTTCTATAATCTGTTTAGAATTTTAAACATTATTTTTAAAGCCTCACTTGAAACACAATTTCAGGTGAGGCTTTTGTTTTATATTTTTTCTGAATGTGGTAAATGATTTATTTTACCAACAAAACCATGAAAACGAATGTAAAGGAGAAAAGCTATGCTGGTAGATGTAAGCAAAAAAATATTGATTGTGGGTCTTGGTCTTTTGGGCGGAAGCTATGCGAGAGTCCTCAAAAAATTCGGGTTTCATATAAGCGCAATAACGAAAGAACAAAGTTCAATAGACTATGCATTAAAAGAAGGACTGATTGACGAAGGATCAACAAATCTCGACAAAAAGATAATCGGCGAAGCTGATATCGTAATTTTTGCACTGTATCCTCACATCTTCACAGAGTGGATTGAGCAGAATCAGAGCCTTTTAAAAAGCGGTGCACTTATTACTGATGTAACCGGTGTCAAATGCAGTATAGTATACAAAGTACAGGAAATGCTTCGCCCTGATGTGGAATTTATTGCCGCACATCCAATGGCTGGACGTGAGGTTTCGGGCGTTGAAAACAGCACTGATAAACTTTTTGCAGGAGCAAACTATATCGTTACTCCTACCGATAAAAACACTCCCGAAGCAATAGGTACTTGTATGGAGCTTGGCAGATTACTCGGATTTTCAAATGTTACGACTCTTTCACCTGAGGAACACGACGAAATGATAGGTTTTCTTTCGCAGCTTACCCATTGCATCGCCATAACTCTTATGACGTGCAACGACAAAGAAAACATGGAAAAGTTTACAGGCGATTCATTCCGTGACCTTACCCGTATCGCACGCATAAATGACCTGATGTGGAGTGAACTTTTTATAGAAAATAAAACTGCACTTCTTGAACAGATGAATCTTTTTATTGACAAATTCAATGAACTTAAATCAATGCTTGAAACTGAAGATGTTGAATCAATGAGGAAAATGATGCGTTATTCAACTGAACGCAGGGCATTGTTTGATAAAAAATAATTATTGGAGGCAAGAAAAATGAATATGAATTTCAAAAGAAAATTACCTATCCCTATGGAGATAAAAGAACAGTATCCAATCACATATACTCTTGAACAGATTAAAGAAAAACGCGATCAGGAGATTAAAGCGGTTTTTGAAGGAAGAGATAACAGATTTATTCTCATTATAGGACCTTGTTCAGCAGACAATGACGACAGCGTTATCGACTATATATCAAGGTTAAGAGTTGTTCAGGATAAAGTATCAGATAAAATTCTGATCATTCCGAGAATTTATACGAATAAACCCCGAACAACAGGTGACGGATACAAAGGAATGCTTCATCAGCCCGATCCGCACAAGGATGAAGATATGTTAAAGGGTGTTGTCGCTATAAGAAATTTACACATCAGAGCAATGAAAGAAACAGGATTTACCTGTGCTGACGAGATG
>JAZOVB010000114.1:0-1191 GCA_045658425.1 Clostridia bacterium
CATCTTTACTAAATGCTTTCGTTTTGCGATTAACAGCCTTTAGCCATTTGTAAAATTCGCAGAATTTATTGATGTCGTTATTCTCTCTGAAATAAATACCTCTGATATAAAACTCCTCTTGCTCACTATTCATAGTTTCAAGAAGTGTTCCATAATAGTTCTTTTGAATAGCAATGACTTCTTTATGTTGTTTTTCAAGTGTTGTTTCGGTAATTTGTTTGTCATGAAGTCTGTATATCATAAGATATTCAGGCATAATCTCTATATCATAGCCTGCCATTACAAATCTAGTCCAAAGTTCCATATCTTCGGTACAGGTGAAGTTTTTATCATACCCCAAACTTCTGATTGCATCAGCTTTTGCAATAATTCCGGGATGCAAAATTGGATTTGTAACTAAAAGCAAAGCTTTTATAGATTCATTGTCGCTTTTTCCTCCGCAACCTCCAGAAGAAATCACTCCGTTTTTAAGTGTCATAAATCTACAAGAAGACAAAGCCACACTCGGATTATTCTCCATAAAATTGTACTGTTTTTCAAGTCTTTCAGGTAGGCATATATCATCTGCATCCATTCTTGCAATATATTTACCTTGTGCGTAAGATATAGCTTTGTTAAGAGATGACGGAAGTCTTAAATTCACTTCATTGGTATGTACTTTCACACGCTTGTCAAGTTCTGCGAATCTATTTAATATTTCACCCGTGCTATCGGTAGAGCAGTCGTTAATCACAATAAGTTCAAAATCTTTAAAAGTTTGATTTAAGACGCTTTCAATCGCTTCGGCTAAATAATCTTCGCCATTATACACACTCATTATTAAAGATATTTTAGGTGCTGTATTCATTTTTTACCACCCTTTCTCATACGCTTTAACTCCTTACAGAAATACAAAAAGTAAAATGCTAATCTGATTTTTTGTTTTTTCATCAAAGATATAGCAACACGGCTCTTAAAGGTAACATTTTCAAAATATGCTTTCCCGATTTCTTCTTTATGCCAAGAACCTAATATAAGTTCATTTAATTTCCCCAACGATTTAAAGTGATTTCCCTCTGCAGCTGCCGCTAAAATTGCAAAGCACATAAAACAAGAATAACGGGAAATCTGTTCATCAAAGTCTTTCGGTTTTTCTATATTTAAACCACGAAGCCCTGAAATTACATCCGCTATCTGCGAAATCTGATGCGT
>JAZOVB010000115.1:0-8329 GCA_045658425.1 Clostridia bacterium
GAAGACTTTATAAAAGCATTAGAAGAAAAATATAATGTTTCATACGAAGATAATGCCAAAGGTCAAAGTTTTATATATGTATTTAACGGTGAAAAGAAAAAAATTACCGTTACAAATCCCAATGAATATCTTACAGTTGCTACCGTTCAATCATTGCTTGATGAACTAACCAAGGATACAGATGCAGAAATTGATTATATTCACGGCGAAGACGTTGTTTATAAACTATGCGAAGACAAATCGAATTTCGGTATTATATTTGAAGCGATGGAGAAAAAAGATTTATATAAATCAGTTATTTTAGACGGAGCTCTTCCCAGAAAAACTTTTTCTATGGGCGAAGCTTGTGATAAGAGATTCTATATAGAAGCAAGAAAAATAAAATAATATCAGCTTATAAACGAGTTCGGATACTAAACTAATTTAATAAGTTTTTCAAGTGTTTTCAATCATTATATAGTTGAAAACACTTTGATTTTTTTATAAAAAAGTATTGACTTTAACGCTTTAGTGTGCTAAAATGTTAAAGTGAGTTTATAAGGAGGTTCAAGGTTATGAATAAAATTAAATCTGAAGCAAAGGATAGACTTTTCAAAGCGATTTTAAAGCTCAGTACAGTTGAAGAATGTTATAATTTTTTTGACGATTTATGCACAATAAAAGAAGTTCAGGATATGGCTCAAAGACTCGAGGTTGCCCAAATGCTTAATGAAAACATAAGCTATATTAAGATATCTGAAAAGACCGGTGCAAGTACCGCCACAATAAGCAGGGTGAATAAAGCTTTGGTATACGGCAGTGACGGATATAAATTAGCTCTTGAAAAAATGGAGGAAGAATAATGAATTTTCTGGCAGATGTTCTTGATAAAAATGAAATAATTCTTTATAAATTAAGAAAGTTATATATGGACTCCGGATATAAAAAATACCGTATGAGTAAATTCGAAGAATATGATTTGTATGTACAAAACAAAGATTTTCTTGTATCTTCTAATGTTATAACCTTTAATGATATAGACGGGAAATTAATGGCTTTGAAACCGGATGTTACCTTATCTATTATAAAAAATACAAAAGATAATAACTATGACGTTCAAAAACTTTTCTATAACGAAAATGTATATCGGGCATCAAATGATACCCAGTCTTTTAAAGAGATTATGCAGGCAGGGGTAGAATGTATCGGAAATATTGATACAAAATGTATATGTGAAAATATTATTCTTGCAGCAAAAAGTTTAAATATGATAAAGGATGAATTCATTCTTGATATATCCCATCTTGGAATTATTGAAAAAATAACCGATACACTTGAATTAACAAAGAACGGTAAAAAAGCTATTCTTAAAGCATTTGGCGAAAAGAATGTTGCTGCAATTGATGAAATTTTATCTTCCGAAGGTATTGAAATTGTTAAAGGGGAACCACTTAAAAGTCTTATTGTTACATACGGAAGTTTTAATACGATTATCAATACTCTTAAAGAAAAAGAATTTTATCCTCTAATAACAGAAGAAATAAATCTTTTGCAGGAAATATCCGAAGCTGTTAATAAAAATGGATTATCTGATAAGGTAAGAATTGATTTTTCTGTTATAAACAATATGAGTTATTATAACGGTATAGCATTCAATGGTTTTATATATGGAATTCCCGAAGGAGTATTGTCGGGAGGGCAATATGATAAATTAATGAGTAAAATGGGTAAAAAATCAGGAGCTATCGGCTTTGCCGTATATCTTGATGTATTAGACAGGATGTAAGGGGTAAATTATGGATATGTTAAATATTGCCTTACCTAAGGGCAGACTTGGTGAAAAGGTATACTCAATGTTTGAAAAAGCAGGATTTGAGTGTCCTTCCATAAAGGAAAATAACAGAAAACTTATATTTGAAAACAAGGAATTAAAACTAAGATATTTCTGGGTAAAACCATCTGATGTTGCAATATATGTAGAACATGGGGCCGCAGATATTGGTGTTGCGGGTAAGGATATACTTCTTGAATATGAACCGGATGTATATGAGCTTCTTGACCTTAAAATCGGTAAATGTAAAATGGCAGTTGCCGGTAAAAAAGATTTTTCATATGATAATCAGAAAACAGTAAAGGTTGCTACAAAATTTAAAAATATTGCAAAAAGCTATTATTCAAAAATAGGAAAAGATATTGATATAATTCACCTTAACGGCTCAATCGAAATTGCTCCCATTCTTGGGTTATCCGATGTAATTGTGGATATTGTTGAAACAGGTACTACATTAAAGGAAAATGACCTGTGTGTACTTGAGGATATTATACCAATAAGTGCAAGATTCATTGCCAATAAGGCAAATTTTAAGTTTAAAGGGGAACAAATCGAAAAGATAGTAAAATCCCTTAAGGGACAAACGGAGGCCGCAAATGATTAAAATTCTTGATTTTAATAAAGTGTCAAAAGAAGAAATATTTGCAAGAACAGTAAACGAAGCGGATGTTTCAGGAATTGTTAAGGATATAATAGATGATGTTAAGGTGAATAAAGATAAAGCGCTTTATTCATATTGTGAAAAATTTGATAAAGTTAAACTTACATCTTTGGAAGTTACAAAAGAAGAAATAGAAGAAGGATATAACAGTGTAAGTGCCGAGTTTATAAGAATACTTGAAACTGCTGCGGAAAATATAAGAAATTTTCACAAAAGACAAGTAAGAAACAGCTTTATCATAAATGAAAACGAGGGAATCGTTACAGGTCAGAAGATAATACCGGTTGATAGTGCCGGATTATATGTTCCGGGGGGCACAGCTGCGTACCCTTCAACCGTACTTATGGATTCCATTCCTGCAAAAATTGCAGGAGTTAAAAATGTTTATATTGTTACACCTCCGGGGAAAGACGGTAAGGTTAATCCTGTAATTTTAGCTGCTGCAAAAATTGCCGGAATTGACAGAATTTTTAAAGTGGGCGGAGCTCAGGCTATTGCCGCTTTGGCGTATGGTACTGAAACAATCCCAAAGGTAGATAAAATTGTTGGTCCCGGTAATGCATTTGTTGCAGAAGCTAAGAAACAGGTGTTTGGTATGGTTTCCATAGATATGATTGCCGGACCAAGCGAAATTCTTGTTATTGCAGATAAAAATAGTAACCCGGATTTTGTTGCTGCGGATTTACTTTCTCAGGCAGAACACGATAAACTGGCTAATTCAGTCCTTATTACAGACTGCGAAGTGTTTGCAAAAAAGGTAAGTGAAGCTATTGAAAAACAATTACCTCAGCTTGAAAGAAACGAAATAGCAAGAGTTTCCATTGATAATAACGGCAAAATAATTGTATGTGATGATTTGTTAAAGGCAATTGAAATATCCAATGAAATTGCTCCTGAACATCTTGAACTGTGTGTTGATAATCCATTTGACTATCTTGATAAAATTCGTCACGCTGGTTCAATTTTTATGGGAAGATACTGTCCGGAAGCATTGGGTGATTACTATTCAGGTGCTAACCACACACTTCCTACAAGTGGTACGGCAAAATTCTCCAGTCCGCTTTCAGTGGATGATTTTATAAAGAAAACACAATATACATATTACACAAAGGAAGCCTTTCGTAAAGTATATAAAGATATTTCGTACTTTGCAAACCAGGAAGGTTTAACCGCTCACGGAAAGAGTGCAACAATAAGATTTGAGGAATAATTATGAGCAAATATTTAAGTAAAAGGTATAATAACCTTACCCCTTATACTCCGGGGGAACAGCCTAAAATTGATAATCTTATAAAATTAAATACAAATGAGTCTCCGTATCCGCCATCACCAAAAGCTATTTTAGAAGCGGAAAATGAGCTTTTAAGACTCAATTTATATTCCGACCCGGAATGTTCAAAGTTTTTAAAGAAGCTTTCCGAGGTTTTGGGTGTTAAAGAAACTCAGGTTATAGCCACAAATGGCTCGGATGAAATTTTAAATTTTGCATTTATGGCATATTGTGACAGTGAAACCGGGGTTGCATTCCCTGATATAACATACGGTTTTTATAAGGTTTTTGCAGAACTTTATAATCTAAACTATGAAGAAATTCCTCTGAAGAGTGATTTAACAATAGATTATAAAGATTATCTTAGTATAAACAAAACTATTTTTATAGCAAATCCCAATGCTCCTACAGGAATATATTTGCCGCTTGATAAAATTGAAGAAATTATAAAAAGTAATCCCAAAAACATTATAGTTATTGATGAGGCTTATGTTGATTTCGGAAATGAAAGTGCAATTAATCTTATTGACAAGTATGATAATCTTCTTGTTACAGGAACTTTTTCAAAATCACGTTCAATGGCAGGGGCGCGTTTGGGATTTGGCGTTGCATCAGAAAGTCTTATTAAAGATTTGCAGGCAATAAGATATTCCACAAATCCATACAATATAAACCGAATGACATTAGCTGCAGGGTATGGAGTTTTATGTGACGAAGAATATACAAAAACTAATTTAAAAACTATTATCGATAATCGTGAGTACCTGTCACGGGAATTAAAAAAATCGGGATTCAGTATGACTTTGTCTACGGCGAATTTTATATTTGTAAAACATGAAAAAAAAGCAGGGGAGTACCTTTATCAAAAACTTCGCGAAAGAAACATTCTTGTAAGACATTTCAGCAAAGAAAAAATAAATGATTACTTAAGAATAACCATTGGAACAAGGGAAGAGATGGATATTTTAATCAGAAACTTAAGAGAAATTATTGCGGAGGCACAGTAATGAGAATAAGTAATATAACAAGAAATACAAAAGAAACAAAAATTACACTGATGCTTAACCTTGACGGAACAGGAATAAGCAATATTGATACCGGTTGCGGTTTTTTAGACCACATGCTTACTTTGTTTGCCAGTCACGGTAAGTTTGATCTTGATGTTAAATGTGACGGTGATACTCATGTTGATTATCATCATACCGTTGAGGATATCGGCATTTGTCTTGGAGAAGCTTTCAATGAAGCCTTAGGAGATAAAAAAGGGATTTTAAGATACGGTTATATGATATTACCTATGGATGAAAGTCTTATTCTTTCTGCTGTGGATTTATCCGGCAGAGCATATTTAGGCTATGGACTTGAAATTCCTGCATACAGAATAGGAACTTTTGATACCGAACTTGTAGAAGAATTTTTCTATGGTTTTGTTAGATGTGCAAAATGTACATTACATATTTCTCAACTTGATGGTAAAAATTCCCATCATATAATTGAGGGAGCTTTTAAATCTGTTGCAAGAAGTTTAAGAAAAGCTGTAACACTAAGTAAAAAATATCGTGATGAAATTCCTTCTACGAAAGGAGTTTTATAATGATTGTTATAATTGATTACGGTGTAGGAAATTTATTCTCTTTGAAAAGCTCATTTGATGCAATCGGTGTTGAAACAATTGTTTCCGGTGATATAGATATAATCAAAAACTCTAAAAAAATTATACTTCCCGGTGTAGGTGCTTTTTGTGATGCTGTAAAAAAACTAAAAGAAACAAGACTTTTCGATGTTATTATTGATGAAGCTAAGAGTGGAAAACCCATACTCGGAATATGCCTTGGTATGCAAATGCTCTTTGACAAGAGTTATGAAAACGGAGAGTATGACGGATTAGGTCTTATAAAGGGTAAAATTTGTCCTTTAGGCGATGTTATACCAAAAGACTTAAAAATTCCTCAGATAGGATGGAATTTCCTTAAATTTAAAAATAACAGACATCCTTTGTTTAAATATATAAACGAAGGTGATTATGTTTACTTTGTTCATTCCTATTACGGGGCTGATTGTGATTCGGTAATAGCGTATACCGAATATGGGGCACCGGTTACCGCTGCAGTTGCAAAAGACAATATAATGGGATGTCAATTTCATCCTGAAAAGAGCGGTGATGTAGGTCTTAAGATTTTAAAAGCATTCAGTGAATGGGAGGGTGTGAAATGAATATTTTTCCTGCAATAGATTTATATAATGGAAAAGCTGTTCGTTTATACAAGGGAAATTATGATGAAATGACTGTTTACAGTAATAATCCCATAGAAATTGCCCGTGATTTTATAAATGAAGGAGCAAAATTTATTCATATAGTAGATTTGGAAGGCGCGAAAACAGGCGGTACTCCAAATCTTCATATAATAACAGATATTGTTAAAAACACTGATTTATTTGTAGAAGTCGGTGGAGGAATAAGAAGTCTTAATGTAATTGAAAAATATATAAATGCAGGAGTAAATCGTGTTATATTAGGAACTGCGGCGGTTACCGATGAAGATTTTTTAAAAGAAGCTGTTTCAAAGTATAAAGAAAAAATAGCTGTTGGCATTGATATAAAAGATGGTTATGTTGCCATAAAAGGCTGGACAGAAAAATCACAATATACTTTAGATGCTTTTATACAAAAAATGATAGATTTGGGTGTGTCCTGCTTTATTTGTACCGATATTTCTAAAGATGGTGCAATGGAAGGCACTAATGCCGAAATGTATAAAGACCTTTCTTTAAAATACAAGGTTAATCTTATTGCTTCGGGAGGCGTATCCGGGATTGAAGATATAACGAAACTTAAAAAGTTAAATTTATACGGAGCAATAATAGGAAAAGCTTACTATATAAAAGCAATTTCACTTAAAGAAGCGATTGAGGTGGCAAAATGATTACAAAAAGAATAATTCCGTGTCTGGATGTAAGAGACGGCAGAGTTGTCAAAGGTGTTAATTTTGAAGGAATATCCGATGTATCGTCCCCAATCGAGCTTGCCGAGTATTATAGCAAATCAGGCGCAGATGAACTTGTTTTTTATGATATAACAGCATCCTTTGAAGGAAGAAAACTTTTTACAGATATTCTTACAAAGGTAGCACAAAAAATATTTATTCCGCTTACTGTTGGTGGTGGAATAAATACAGTCGATGATTTTGACAGAGTTTTAAAATGCGGTGCCGATAAGGTCAGTGTTAATTCAGGGGCAATAAGAAATCCTGAACTTATAAAAGAAGCTGCACTTAAATATGGAAATCAATGCGTGGTAATTTCAACTGATATAAAAAGAGTAGATGGTATATTCAGAGTGTTTGCAAAAGGCGGCAGGGAAAATACCGGCATGGAGGCTATAAGCTGGATAAAAAAATGTGTTGATTTGGGTGCAGGAGAAGTTGTTGTTAATTCAATTGATACAGATGGTGTAAAAAAAGGTTTTGATTTAGAGCTTCTTAAAGAGGTATGTAACGCTGTAAATGTTCCTGTTATTGCTTCGGGCGGTGCAGGCGGTATTGAACATTTTATTGAGCTTTTCAAAAAAGTTCCCCAGGTGGATGCCGGTCTTGCCGCATCCATATTCCACTTTAATGAAGTTAAAATCCAGGAATTGAAAAATGTTTTAAAACAAAACAATATAGATATGCGAATTTAGGAGGTTTATTATGATTAATCCGGATAATTTAAAATATGATGAAAAAGGTCTTATACCTGCGGTTGTTATTGATGAAATAACAAAAAAGGTATTAACAGTTGCCTATATGAATAAAGAAAGTCTGAAAATTTCAATGGAAAAAGGTTTAACTTGTTTTTATTCCCGTTCCAGAAAT
Source organism: Clostridia bacterium (assembly GCA_045658425.1). Lineage (GTDB taxonomy): Bacteria > Bacillota > Clostridia > UMGS1840 > HGM11507 > SIG450. The sequence goes on from JAZOVB010000115.1 coordinate 7,596, forward strand.
GAACTGTGGTTAAAAGGAGAAACCAGTGGTAATTATCAGCATATTGTATCTATAACCGCAGATTGTGATATGGATGCTCTTACTGTTGTTGTAAGAAAAGACGGACCTGCATGTCATTTGGGTACAGACAGTTGTTTTAACACACCGGTATTTCAGAACAATGAATTAACTGAATTTTCTTTAGAAGGTCTGATTAACCTTTTAATTTCAAGAAAAATTGAAAAAAAAGAGGGGTCATATACAACTTATCTTTTTGAAAAGGGAATTGATAAAATTCTTAAAAAGATAGGGGAGGAGGCAACCGAGGTTATAGTTGCCGGGAAAGGTAATGACAAAAAAGAAACTATTTATGAAATCGCTGACTTAGCTTACCATGTAATGGTTTTAATGGTTGAAATGGGTATTTCATACGAAGACATTCATAAAGAACTGGCATCAAGACATATTATAGATCATAAGGTTAAACAGGAAAAAATGACAAATTAATATACAATTTATAAAAGTGCAGTTTAATTACGGGGAATTTACGGTAATACTGCACTTTGTTATTTTTTTAACAAATAGGGGAATATATATATGAATTAATCAAAAAGAACAGGTTATACCACTATTTTAACAATTATTATAAACATTAAGAAATATCTTTAAAAATAAAGTATTTTCAATATAACTATAAGTTATTTAGCTTATACGGAAAAATATAATCGACGACAAGGATTATATATATTATAAAT
>JAZOVB010000116.1:0-3888 GCA_045658425.1 Clostridia bacterium
CGGCAGGATTAGGTTCAGCACTTGCTGACCTGTTTTCAGGATATGCTGTATATGCACCTGCTACTTTCTTAATTAAAGGACTTATGGCATTGGTTGCCTGGTTTGTATATAAAATACTTTGCAAGAAAATATACAGTCCTGTTTCACGGATAATAAGCGGCATTCTTGCTGAGATAATAATGATTTCGGGATATTATATTTTCGAAGGCTTTATGTACGGATTTTCAGAATCGCTTGTAAATGTACCGGCAAATGCTGTTCAAGGAATTGCAGGTCTTGTTCTTGGATTTGTTCTGATTAAAATACTTAAAAAAACTAGAATTAACTTTCAATAAATTCTTACTTATTAAATTATAATATCGAGATTGAGTATTGTTTTTTATTGATACATCAATAAAATGAAAGTATAATTTTAATGCAACAAACATAAATATATTGAAATACAGAAAAAAAGCAGTGGGAATTCGCTCTCACTGCTGTTTTGTTTTACACGGATTTTACAAAAAATTGATTACAGATTTTACATAACGAATATAGAATACAAGTGTAGTTCGGAAAAAACTGCAAAAAAACTCAAAGGAGTACAAATAAAATGAAGAAAATTTTTAGTTTATTCGCATTAACAGTTTTGCTTACAGCTATTTTTGCAGGCTGTGGAAGCAACAATAAGGCAAACGTAACCACAGACGGCTCAACATCAATGAACAAGGTTATTGGTGCTTTGGCAGAAGCTTTTTACGAAGACAGCGGTATCAATGTAACTTATAATGCAACCGGTTCCGGTGCAGGCATTCAGGCTGTTCAGGAAGGAAGATGCGACATCGGACTTTCAAGCCGTAATCTTAAAGATGAAGAAAAAGAAAGCGGTCTTGAAGCAACTGTTATTGCTTATGACGGTATTGCAATTATCGTAAACCCTCAAAACCCTGTAAATGATTTTGATCTGGAAACAATTGCAAAAATTTATACAGGCGAGATTACCAACTGGAAAGAAGTTGGCGGCAATGATGCTGAAATTGTTCTTATTGGTCGTGAAGCAGGAAGCGGTACAAGAGACGGATTTGAATCAATTACCGATACAAAAGATAAATGCAATTATCGTCAGGAACTCACTTCAACAGGTGATGTTATCACAACGGTTGCAAGCAATCCCAATGCAGTAGGTTATGCTTCTCTTGCATCTGTTAAAAACACTGTTAAGGTACTTACTGTTAATGGTATAACAGCAAGTGAAGAAACAATCAAAAACGGAAGTTATGTTGTACAGCGTCCCTTTGTTCTTGTAACACGAAAAGATAATGCTCTTTCAGAAAGTGCTCAAAAATTCTTTAATTACATCACTTCCGAAGCGGCAAACGAAATAATCAGTGCAGCAGGTGTTGTTCCTGCTAACTAAGAAATTCGGGCGACGGTGCTGATGTGCCGCCGCCGATTTTTATTGAGGTTTTATATGAATAAAAAAAGATTGTTTGAGAATATCATACACGGAATTTTTCTGATACTCGGTCTTATTACTGTTGGATGTGTTTTGTTAATTACAGTGTACCTTATTATATCGGGCTTACCTGCAATAAAAGAAATAGGTTTATTTGATTTTTTATTTGGAAAAGAATGGGCATCAACAGCTAAAGACCCCCAATATGGCATACTTCCATTTATTCTTACAAGTGTATACGGTACTGCGGGGGCAATATTGATCGGGGTGCCTATAGGCTTTTTTACAGCGGTTTATCTTTCAAAGATTGCAAATAAAAAAGTGCGCTCAGTAGTGGAATCTGCAATTAATCTTCTTGCAGGTATTCCGTCGGTTGTTTACGGACTTGTCGGTATGCTTGTGCTTGTACCTGCAATCCGAGAAGTTTTTCAAGTTCCCGACGGTGCAAGTTTGCTTGCGGCAATCATTGTTCTTGCTGTAATGATATTACCTAATATTATAAAAGTATCTGTTACTGCTCTTGATGCTGTCCCGAAAGAATATGAAGATGCTTCCCTTGCATTAGGTGCAACGGCAACAGAAACATATTTCAGAGTTTCTGTGCCTGCAGCAAAAAGCGGTATAGCTGCAGCCGTTGTGCTTGGTGTTGGACGGGCTATCGGTGAAGCAATGGCAGTTATGATGGTAGCAGGCAATGTATCAAATATGCCTTCTCTGTTTCAGAGCGTTCGTTTTCTTACCACAGCAGTTGCAAGTGAAATGGCATATTCAAGCCCCGGCAGTTTGCAGAGGGATGCTTTGTTCTCCATCGCACTTGTACTGTTTCTGTTTATTATGCTCATTAATGCTACGCTGAACTTTTTCTTAAAGCGAGATAAGGAGAAATAAGATGAATAACAAAAGAAAATTATATATCGTCTTAATGCGTGGCTTAATGTTAATATCTACCGTTTTGACAGTGGCACTTGTACTCTTTCTTATGGGTTATGTTTTAGTTAAGGGGCTTCCCAATATATCATGGGAATTGCTTTCCACAAAACCAAGTTATTTAACTGAAAGAATCGGTATTTTACCTGATATACTCAATACTGTTTATATTGTACTTTCTACATTAGTGATTGTATTGCCTCTCGGTGTAGGTGCAGCAATATATCTTACAGAATATGCTAAAAACAAAAAGTTAGTTACAATGATTGAATATGCTTCAGAAACACTTTCAGGTATTCCGTCAATAATATATGGTCTTGTAGGTATGTTGCTGTTTTCAAACAATTTCGGAACAAGTCTTATTGCGGGTTCTATGACACTCGTTATTATGAACCTGCCTACCGTAATGCGTACAACACAGGAAAGCTTGAAAACTGTTCCGCAAAGCTACCGTGAAGGAGCTTTTGGTCTTGGCGCAGGCAAATGGCGTGTGATTCGCACCGTAGTTCTTCCCGGGTGTGTTGACGGTGTGATAACTGGATGCATTTTATCAGTCGGCAGAATACTCGGAGAATCTGCAGCATTGCTATTTACTGCAGGATTTGCTCACGCTCTTAATGGCATTTTTGAAGGACTTGCAAGTCCGGGTGCTACTCTTACAGTTGCTCTTTATGTATATGCAAAAGAAGAAGGCGAATTCGGTGTTGCTTTCGCAATTGCGGCAATTCTCATGATTTTGACACTACTTATAAATTTATCTGCTACAGCGGTAGGAAAATATTTTTCTAAAAGGAGAAGCTTATGAGCGAAATAATGACTGCAAAAGATTTGTGCTTGTGGTATGGAGAAAATCAGGCTTTAAAGAATATAAATATATCAATTCCCGACAAGAGCATTACAGCTCTTATCGGTCCTTCGGGTTGCGGTAAATCAACCTTTCTTAAAACTCTTAACCGTATGAATGACCTTATACCAACCGTTAAAATCGAGGGTGAAGTTTCATATAACGGAAGAAACATTTTTGACAAAGATGTAGATGTAAATGAACTTCGTCGTGATATTGGCATGGTATTCCAAAAGCCTAATCCGTTTCCGATGAGCATTTATGATAATATTGCATACGGTCCCCGTACACACGGAATCACTAGTAAGGTAAAGCTTGATGAAATCGTAGAAAAAGCTCTTAAAGATGCAGCAATATGGGATGAAGTAAAGGACAGACTAAAGAAAAATGCTCTCGGTCTTTCAGGCGGTCAGCAGCAGCGTCTTTGTATTGCTCGTGCTCTTGCAGTAGAGCCCAAAGTGTTGCTTATGGATGAGCCTACGTCAGCTCTTGACCCGATTTCAACTTCCAGAATTGAAGAACTTGCATTGCAATTAAAAGAAAAGTATACTATAATCATAGTTACTCATAATATGCAGCAAGCAGTTCGTATTTCCGATAATACAGCATTTTTCCTTCTTGGTGAATTAATTGAAGTTGATGAAACAGAGAAATTGTTCTCACAACCCGCAGATAAACGTAC
>JAZOVB010000117.1:0-6347 GCA_045658425.1 Clostridia bacterium
GCGTTTAAGGTCGAAGAGTTTTAAAATAGAAAATTTTCGTATAGTACAAAGAAAATACAAGAATAATACCTTCGTATATTTGCAGTATTTTCTGCAGTAATGTCGGAAATTTGCATTTTCAAACCGTGTGTAATTCGGATCTCCGATGGCTAATTTTAAGAAAATGTTAAAATAACCTTGCTCTTTTTATCAAAATACATTATAATAGTTACATTATGCATAAAAAAGGGGATAAAAATTATGGAAAACAAAAAAAGAGACAGCTTTACCGGTAAGCTTGGATTTGTTCTTGCAGCAGCCGGTTCAGCGGTAGGGCTTGGAAATATATGGAGATTTCCATATCTTGCGGCAAAATACGGAGGAGGTATATTCCTGCTTGTGTATTTGTGCCTTGTTATATCATTTGGCTTTGCTCTTATGGTAGGGGAAATTGCACTGGGCAGAAAAACCGGCTTAAGTGCCATCGGTGCATTTAAAAAACTTAATTCAAAATATGCATTTATCGGCTATATAGCGGCACTCGTTCCCGTTATTATTCTTCCTTATTATTCGGTAATAGGCGGCTGGGTTTTAAAGTATCTGTCTGTGTTTTTATCAGGCTTTGGCAGTGCGGCGGCAAACGATGCATTTTTCGGAGGCTTTATAACAAGTGCTATGGAGCCTGTTAACTGGTTCTTTATATTTATGACTGTTACAGCAGTAATTGTTATCTTTGGCGTTCAGAATGGTATTGAGAGCGTAAGTAAGGTAATGATGCCCGTGCTTGTAGGGCTATCAATAGTAATTGCAGGATATTCAATTTGTATTCCGGGAGCTATGGAGGGTGTGTTATATTACATACTCCCCGATTTCTCAAAATTCTCTATTTCAACCGTTCTTGGTGCTATGGGGCAGATGTTCTATTCAATGTCTCTTGCAATGGGTATTATGATTACCTATGGCTCATATATGAAAAAGGATGTTTCGTTAGAGGGTTCGGTAAAGCAAATTGAATGGTTTGATACAGGTATCGCATTTTTAGCAGGTCTTATGATTATCCCTGCAACCTATGCCTTTTCAGGCGGTGATCCTGCGGCATTGGGTAAAGGCCCGAGCCTTATGTTTGTTGCATTACCTAAAATATTCGATACAATGTGGATGGGGCATATAATCGGTACAGCTTTTTTTGTACTTGTGCTTCTGGCAGCATTAACCTCATCAATATCTCTTATGGAAACAGTTGTATCTATCCTTTGCGATAAGATGAAAATCAATAGAATTCTTTCCTGCGTTATCGTATATGTATTCTCACTTGCACTTGGTCTTGTATCCTGCTTCGGGTACAGTATCTGGTCCGATGTAACCATTATCGGAATGCAGTTCTTAGACCTGTTTGACTTTGCTTCAAACAGTGTAATAATGCCGATAGTTGCACTTTTAACCTGTTTGTTTATAGGATATATAATCAAGCCTAAAACACTTGTTGAAGAAATTGAGATTACAGGTAAATTCAAACGCGAAAAGCTGTTTACAATTATGATTAAATATATTGCTCCCGTGCTGGTAGTATTAATACTTTTAACATCAGTGCTTGAAGCATTCGGAATATTTAAAATATAAGATAAAAAAATCAGGGGTGTTTAAGGCCACAACCTGATAAGGCAGTTTTGGTTTTGAAGCCATATTTTTCATTTATACTGCATCAAAAAATGGGGTATTTAAAAAGTTTCGGCTTTTTAAATACCCCATTAATTTATTATCTTTTAGCTTTTATCTTTTTGTTTAATTCAACAATGCTTTCTGCCTCAATGTACGCTTCATCTATTGTGTCAAAGAACATTTCTTTCTTTATACCCTCATATCCGCCTAAATTGGATATTATCTTCAAAGGCTGTTCCTGAACTCCTGCAAACATAGGTAAGATATGCTCTGCACGGCATCTTTTTTCAATCTTTGTTAAAGCATCATGTGCAGTTGCATCCATAACAGTCATTTTTGACATATCGAAAATAACAATATTTAATTTGGTATTTATATCACCTAAAACATCAATAAAGGTACTTGCCGCACCAAAGAATAAAGGACCGTTTATTTCATAAATCATAATTCTGTCATTTTTGTATTTATCATTATCTATAACAGTGCTTTCTTTAACGGTGGTATTTTCTGAAACCTTCATAACTATAAGGACTAAAGCAAGAATCATACCGATTTCAATAGCAACAACAAGATCGAAAATAACGGTTAAAATAAAAGTAACCATCATAACTAAAGCATCACTCTTTGAGGATTTTAAAAGTGTTTTCATTGACTTTATTTCGGCCATATTATAAGATACAACAACTAAAATACCTGCCAGAGTTGACATTGGAATAAGCTTTGCATAAGGCATAAATATAAGCATTATAAGGAATAGGGTAACAGCGTGAATAATACCGGCCATAGGAGTTTTTCCGCCGTTTTTGATATTTGCTGCAGTTCTTGCAATAGCCCCTGTTGCAGGTATTCCTCCAAAGAATGAAACTGCAACATTTGCAATACCCTGACCGATAAGCTCTGCATTGGAGTCATGTTTTTTTCCTGTCATTCCGTCTGCAACAACAGCGGAAAGAAGAGACTCAATTGCCGCTAAAAGTGCGATAGTAAAGGCAGGGGATAAAAGGCTTAAAATTTTATCAACACTAAATGCAGGCAGAGTAGGAACAGGAAGCTTTCCTGAAATTTCTCCGAACTGTGTTTCAATAGTGTTAACAGGGATTTTAAATATAATAACAATAGCTGTGGTTACAATAAGTGCAATTAAAGAGCCTGGAATTTTCTTATTAATTTTCGGCCATAAAAATGAAATTGCTATTGTAAGAATTCCGATAAATGCCGCCCACCAGTTGATGTTTGAAAGATTGGCAAAATATGCCCCCCACTTAGGAATAAATTCCGATGGGATATTGGCAATGTTAAGTCCTAATAAATCATTTACCTGAGTAGACATAAGGGTAAGTGCAATACCTGTTGTAAATCCTACTGTAATGGTATAAGGTATGTATTTAATAACATTTCCGAGCTTGAATATACCAAATAGTATTAAGAATACTCCCGCCATAAGTGTGGAAATAATAAGGCCGTCAATTCCATACCCTGCAATAATTCCGCAGATGATTACAACAAATGCACCGGTAGGTCCGCCAATCTGCACATCACTTCCTCCAAAGAAAGAAATACAAAAACCTGCAATAAATGCGGTAATAAGTCCCTTTTCAGGGGATACTCCCGAGGAAATCGCAAGTGCGATGGAAAGGGGAAGTGCAATGATTGCAACAATAATACCCGCAATTAAATCCTTAAGCCAGGTGCCTTTTTTAAAATACCCCGGCAAATCTTTGAAAACCCCGAAGGATTTTGGTTGATACATTTAAAATGCCTCCTTAGTATATTAATTATTTAAAATTTGTTCTAAAACAGTGTTTACCTTGTCAACCGCAATGGGAAGACTTAGATTACATTCATCACATATAATATAAATGGACTTTTCATTATACGCTACCGAATAAGACCCCTTACAGTCGCAAAATCTTATTTTGTCAGGCTCTGAATAAACTATTCTGCTTAATTTGACAATTCCCTCAAGATTATTAAGGTCAACAGGATATTCAAAATCCTGACTTTCGCCTACTGTTTCTTCAATATATTCCGTTACTCTTTTTTCTAAAATCCCTTTTTTCCCCACGAAGAAAACCTCAGCCTCATAATGAGGACAGGAAAAAGAAAAAACATCCTCGGAAAAAAATTGAGTAAAAGGAATTGTGTATGAATGGTTTGACTGACAAACAGGGCAAAAAAATTCTACCTTGAATGTTTTGTTTGAATTTTTGGTAATTGTAAGCTTACTTTCGTTACAATGGCATATATATTCTCTCTGCCTTGTTCCTGAAAAATCGAAAAATGTTATATCCTTGAATTCATAATCCTGACAGGAGTGGCAAAGATATGCAATCTGTGTATTATCCGTTATCATAATATTTCTCCTTTGCAAAAGCACCAAATTTTATTATACAATATCTTTAAGGAAAAATCAATATATTAAAAAATATAAAAAACCCTTTATTTTCAGAATATATTATAGTATAATAATAAGATAGAAAACCGAGAGGATGATAATCTTGTTTGAAAACTTTAATGATTTTATAAATCAGATGAACGGCAAAACAGTTAATGTTGTGGGACTTGGCGTAAGTAATAAGCCTCTTATTGAAATCCTTATAAAAGCAGGAGCAAAGGTTATAGGCAGAGACGGGAATAAGGATGCGTCTGTCCCTTATGATATAGAATTAAAATTAGGTGATAATTATCTTGATGACCTTTATGGTGACTATATTTTTAAATCACCAGGTATAAGGCCGGATTTAAAAGCTTTTAATGACTTTACCCAAAAAGGCGGAAAGCTTTTATCTGAAATGGAAGTTTTTTTTGATATATGCCCCTGTAAAATAATAGGTGTAACGGGAAGTGACGGAAAAACTACTACAACTACTCTCATTTCAGAATTTCTTAAGGCGGAAGGGTATAAGGTTCATATCGGCGGTAATATCGGGAAGCCTCTTTTGGCTGAAACCCAGTTTATGAGTCAGGATGATATCTGTGTGGTTGAGCTTTCAAGCTTCCAGCTTATGACTATGAAAAAATCACCGGATATATCGGTTATAACCAATATGACCCCGAATCACCTTGACTATCATATAGATTTTAATGAATATGTTGATGCAAAGCTTAATATATGTAAATTTCAGAAAAAAAACAGTGTTGTGGTACTTAATGCGGATGATGAAGAAACTTTAAAAAGGATACCGGAAATAAAAAGTAATATAAGATATTTCTCCTTGAACGGTAAAAAAGACGGAATGTATTATGAAAACGGCGGAATATATTGTGACGGAGAAGAGTTTCTTAAAATAAGTGATATAAAAATTCCCGGTATGCATAATGTTGCAAACTTTATGACCGCCTTTATGGCTGTTAAGGATTTTGTAAAAAAAGAAACTCTTATAAATGTTGCGAAGGAATTTGAGGGAGTTGCCCACCGTATCGAGTTTGTTGCTGAAATAAACGGTGTAAAATATTATAACGACTCTATTGCTTCAAGTCCAACGAGAACAAAGGCTTGTCTTAATGCCTTTTATTCTCAGGGGAAAAAAATAATTTTAATTGCAGGGGGCAAGGATAAAAATCTTGATTTTTCAGATTTCGGCAAAGAAATAGTGGAAAAAGCGAAAAAGCTATACCTTGTGGGACATCTTGAAAATCCTTCCATAAATACTGCTGAAACAATAAAAAAATCTGTGGAAATGGTTGACAAAAACTTCCCGGTGGAAATTTTATATACATTAAAAGAAACTGTGGAAAAAATAAAACAGGAAGCCGAGCCGGGTGATATAGCAGTATTATCACCTGCAAGTACCAGTTTTGATAAATATAAGAATTTTGAAGTAAGAGGAAATCATTTTAAGGAATGCGTGAAAAATGGATAATCTAAAGAAACTTTTGTTAAATGATAGTATTTCGGGTTATGAATATATGGGGATAGATAAAACCGCCGCCCTGTTTGAAGAAACAGGAGCGGAGGTTTTTTGCGATAAATTGTCCGATATTTATGCTGTGAAAAACAAGGGTAAAGGCTTCAAAGTAATGGTGGATGCCCATTTTGATACTATCGGTCTTATTATAACTGAAATTCATGATGGGGGATTTTTAAGCTTTGCACCTTTAGGCGGTGTAGATGTAAGAATTCTTCCTTCCATGCGAGTTGATATTATCGGTAAAGAGAGAATACCCGGAGTAATAGGTGTTAAACCTCCTCATCTTTTAAAGGGGACCGAAAAAAAAGCTTATAAGCTTGAGGAGCTTTTTATTGATACAGGACTTACAAGGGACGAGCTTTCAGGTAAAATATCCTGCGGGGATATTGCGGTCTTTAAAAGCGAATATACTGAACTTTTAAACGGCAGAATTGCCTCGGCAGGTCTTGACGATAAAATCGGTGTGTATATGGTAACCGAGATTTTAAAGGGGTTTGAAAATCCCGATATAACCTTAATGGGCTGTGCTACAATTGGCGAGGAAATCGGCTTGAAAGGTGCAAGAATTATGGGAAATTTGGATGAATTCGACCTTTGTATTGTAATTGATGTAACTCACGGCAGAACTCCTGACGGAATTAAGAACCGTTCTTTTCCATTGGGAGAGGGGCCTGTTATTACCTTGGGACCGTCTCTTTCCAAGGTATATAATGATAAAATTATAAGCTATGCAGAAAAAAATAACATAAAATTGGGTATTGAGGTAGAGCCGGGTAATACCGGTACAAATGCATGGGC
>JAZOVB010000118.1:0-9739 GCA_045658425.1 Clostridia bacterium
TGCGGCAACGAGATTTATATCATATCGAGTTTTGAGTAAAACGAAAAACATATCGATTTTGTGATAACAAAAATATCGAGCAATCGAAGATTGCATATCGACAAAATACAGTACATCCATTATGTGCATCTAAACCATTCGTATCTTCCAGAAATCTCCCAATCCTTTTGATGGATTAGGAGATTTTTTAATTAGAATATCCGACTGAAAAAATACTGTTTCTCAGAACAGTATTTTTCATATTTTGTATTCTGTCTTCATAGTATTTATTAACTATATCTGTGGAGGTTGAATAAAATGCTTAATTTACTTTCCGATAAAATACGGGAGCACCTTATAAAAAATCCTGTTACATATATACTTCTTACGGTATTTTTTTCTCTCGGAGTTGTAGGCGGTGCATATATTTACAATCAATATTCTCCTGAAGAGGTAAATCTTCTGTATGAGTTTTTTGAAAAAGCAAAAGAGCTTTATGCAAATGAAGAGGTTAATTCTGCCCTGCTTTTTAAAAACTCTTTTCTTACAGCTCTTAAATCCGTATCTCTTATATGGATTTCGGGATTTACGGTTATAGGTATTCCTCTTATATTTTTCACTTTAATGAAAAAAGGATTTATTTTAGGACTTATAACTAACTTTTTACTGACAAATTTTAAAGGCGGTATTCTTTTATCGGTTATACTTATGTTTCTTCAAACGGTTGTTCTGATTCCCGCCTTGATGGTAATTTCCACTTACGGAATTTCCCTTTCAAAAACTCTTTTAGGATTGGTTTTCGGGAAAATTAAATATAAATTAGACCTTAAAAATTATTTGCTTTTTTATCTGGGGATTTTTATTGTTGCTCTTCTTGTTGCGGTAGTTTATGCACTTTTAGAGGGGTATTTTACCGGGAATGTACTCAAATGGTATTTTAAAAGTTGACATAATACTTGACAAACGGACTTGAATATCATAAAATGTAGTTATTACACATAATGAAAAGAAAAAGAGGCAGAAAAATGAAGGATTTGATATCCTCGTTTACAGATTATCTGTACGAGGAAAAGAATTTAAGCGAAAATACCTTAATGTCCTATCGAAGAGATTTGAAGCAATATGAGGAATATATACATAATAACGGACTTGACTTTCTGACCGTTACCAAAGATATTTTGGGAGAATATCTTGACTATCTTAAAAATATAGGAAAGGCAGTCTCAACGGTTTCGAGAAATATTGCTTCCTTAAGAGCTTTTTACGGCTTTTTATACGATGAAAGCGTAATAGAGAAAAATCCTTCCGATGGAATAAAGTATAATAAAAATGTAAGAAAAATTCCCGGAATACTGACGGGAAAGGAAATAGATAAGCTTTTTTCAAAGCCCGATATAACCACATTCAAAGGGCTTCGGGATAAGGCAATGCTTGAAGTGTTGTATGCCACGGGCATCCGTGTATCCGAGCTTATCGGAATGAAGAATAAGGATGTCAATATCAAAATCGGTTATGTTACCTGCAACGGTAATGGTGCCAAAAGGGTTATACCTCTTCACGATGAGGCTATTGATATTTTAAAGCTGTATTTTAAAAGACATAAAAATATGTTTACCGAAGAGGGATATATTTTTGTAAATCTGGCGGGTACGCCTATTACAAGACAGGGCTTCTGGAAGGTCATAAAAGAGTATGCCAAGGATGCTAAAATCAAAAAGGAGATTACTCCCAATACCTTAAGACATTCCTTTGCAGCTCATCTTATTCAGAATGGTGCGGATTTAAAATCCATACAGCAGATGCTGGGACATAAGGATATTTCCACCACTCAGATATACAGTAATTTTACCAACAGCCGTCTTACACAGATTTATAAAAATGCTCATCCCAAGGCCAGATAGAATATAGGAGATTTGATTATGAAAAGAATAATTTGCCTTATAACGGTAATTTCCCTTTGCTTTGGAAGTGTTATGGTTTTTTCCAAAGACCTTAAGGACATTGAATCAAAAAGTGCAATTTTAGTGGAGCAGTCCTCCGGAACTGTGCTTTTTGAAAAAAACGCTGATCAGAAATGCGCTATTGCTTCAGTAACCAAGGTTATGACAGCTCTTCTTCTTATGGAAGAAATTGATAAGGGGAATATCAAATATGATGACCTTATAACCACCAGCGAAAATGCAGAATCAATGGGAGGCTCTCAGGTTTACCTTGAGGTAGGAGAGCAGATGACCGTTGACGATATGTTAAAGGGTCTTATGATTGCTTCGGGAAATGACGTTGCAGTTGCTATTGGAGAGCATATTTCAGGAGACCTTGAAAGCTTTATTGCTCTTATGAACAAAAGAGCAAAAGAACTTGGTATGAATAATACCAATTTTGTAAATCCCAACGGGCTTCCTGATGATAACCATTATTCTACAGCCCGTGATGTTGCCATTATGTCAAGAGTGCTTCTTGAAAATCACCCTGATATTAAAAAGTATACTACAATCTGGATGGACTCTTTAAGAGGCGGCGAGTTCCAACTTGCAAATACAAATAAGCTTATAGCTACCTATAAATATGCAACAGGTCTTAAAACAGGCTTTACTACCGAGGCAGGGCATTGTCTTTCCGCATCTGCCGAAAAGGATAAAATGGCTTTAGTATCGGTAATTTTAGGCGGTCCCTCCTCTGAATTAAGATTTTCCGAGGCAAGACTTATGCTTGATTACGGATTTGATAATTTCACCGTGAAAGAAAAAATCAAAAAGGATGACCTTATTTGCTCTGTTGATATAATAAAGGGTAAAAAAGACAGTGTAAACGGTGTTGCGAAAAACGATTATGTTATAATGGATAACAAGCAGGAAAAAGGGGAAATTTCCAAAGAGCTTGAATTAATTGCGGATATTAAGGCTCCTGTTGAAAAGGGGCAGAAGTTAGGTGTTTTAAAAATCAAAAAGGGTGATTCGGTTATGTATGAGCTTGAGGTGGTAGCCGAAGAGGATGTTAAGCATCGTAACGTATTTGATGTAATCAAACTCTATTTCCTTAAGTGGATGGGGTTAAAATAGAAAAGGAGAATACATATGAAAAAGTTTTTTAAGGAATTTAAGGAATTTGCAGTAAAGGGTAATATGATTGAGCTTGCCATAGGTATTATGATTGGTACTGCTTTCAGTGCAATCACAAATTCGCTGGTAAAGGATATCTTTATGCCGTTTATCGGTCTTCTTATGAAGGGTGTTGATTTTTCTGCACTTTGCTACAAAATCGGGGAAGCATCAATTAACTACGGACTTTTAATTCAGGCCGTTTTAAACTTCCTGATTACAGCTTTTGTTCTGTTCTTGCTTATTAAGTTTATTGCAAAGCTTAAAAGAGAACCAAAGGAAGAGGTTGTAGTGGAAGTTAAAGAGCCTGAAATTCCCGAGGATGTTAAGCTATTAACAGAAATCAGAGACTTACTTAAAAATCGTTAAAATTCCCCGGAACATGCAAAGCAAATAAAGATAATGTGTCTACATGTATTTGTAGGCACATTTTGTTTTTTGGTATTGATAAAATGAGGTATAAATCGCAAAGCGATTTATGGAATTTATGCTTTGCATTTTGAACAAAAATCACCTCTCGATGTATCGCATACACCTTCGGGTGATTTTTGTCCAATCCAAGAAATTTTCCCTGATTTTTCGGGGTGTGATAATATAAATTCCTGACGGAATTTTCGATATGTTTTGCCTTGCAAACTCGATATGTTGCCTTCGGCAACGAGTTTGTCGGCTGAAAAAAGCGTAAAAAAAGCGCCTATTAAACGAAAAAAACCACTCGACGTACTTAGTACGCCTTCGGGCTTACGGGTAATAATCACTTTTTGTGATTATTACCTTTTTTTCGTTTAATAATCATCTTTTTTATACGCTTTTTGGGGTGTGAGAAATTTTCTTATGTTGTCCGTATGGAATAGCAAAAAGTTTAAAATTTAAAGATTTTTTAAAATCTTTACCTTATTGTAAAAACCTTCATTTTTGTATATATGCAAAACATTGATAAGACTTACTTTTTGCGGTCCGGAGTTTTTTTACATCCCTTTGTCCATCGTTTGTAATTTTATCTTTGCCCTTTCCTCGACATATAAAAGGTGCATTTTCTGCAAAGCTCTTCGGGGATTTCATTTCCCCTAAAGCCGTCTTTAAGCTTTATATATCTTTCTTTTTTAAGAATTTCCTCTAAGGTTTCTTCAAATATGTTTCCAAAGTTAATTTCGCCGTCAGCGTCAAGACAGCAGGGGACAACTGTTCCGTCTGCCAAAATTCCCAGCATTTCCCGTCCGCCGAGACAGGTTCCGTTTTTTCTTTCCTCTTTTCTTTCTTTATCGGGCCATTCAAATTTATTCATAAGGCTTATGTAAATATTATCACAAAGCTTAAGAGCGTTTCTTCCCTTTGCGATTTTTTTCGGCAATTCCTTATTAAAAGCATTTCCGAAAAAGCTCATAAGCTTATAAGTTTCATCGCTTAATTCTTCTTGGTTTTCGGTCCAGAAGCGTATACTCACATTTGGATTTTTAAATTCTTCGGCTTTTTTCAGAAAATCAAGGATTTTTGCAAGATACTCCTCCTTTTTTTCAATCTGTCCGTCAGTAAGAGCGTGAATTGAAATGTTTACCTGCCTTGGAATGTTCAAAAGAATATCTTTATATTTGTCAATAAACACACCGTTTGTGGTTACATTTAAGTTAAAACCGTATTTATGGCAAAGGTCAGCAAACTTATCAAAATCGGGATGCATAAGAGGCTCACCTTTTATATGAGGATAAATATGTGCATCTGTGCCTTTAAGCTTTATTAAGATTTCTTCAATTTCATTTAAGTTCATAACCCTTTTTTCTCTTTTTAAAGGGGAACAGAAACTGCAGTTCAGGTTACATATATTTGTTATTTCTAAGTATATTCTTTTAAACTTCATATTTTACTCCTTGACTTTTATTAAATATATTATATACCAAAACCTTACAAACTGCAAATTATTATTGTTTTTTTATCCCAAAGATAGTATAATGTAGAAAGAAAAGTATGTGAAAAGCGGGTGATTATATGAAAGAAACTATATATACAATTCCTGTAAACGAGGTGTTTTCGGAGGAATGTTTTTGTCCGTTCTGCAAGCTTTATAAAAGGCTTGACGAGGAGGAAATAAGATATGCCTTAGGTCCTGCCATGATGGAGCCCGATTACCGTGCAATAACCAACGAAAAGGGATTTTGTAAGTATCATATAAGAGAGCTTAATTCACTTCCCCGTGCTCTTGCAATGTCTCTTGTTTTACAGTCTCATTTTAAAAATGTCAAGAATTCACTATGCCAAGAATATCTTCCGAAGAAAAAAGGATTATTCGGTAAAAACAAAGATAATATACAAGAGGAATATATAGGCGGTATTTCGGCAATTAACAATGACTGTGCCATCTGCAGCAAGATTGAACGGCACTTTTTAAGATATATTGATACCTTTGTGGATATGATTAAAAAGGACGGAGAGTTTTTAAAAAAGGTTTCGGAGGGGAACGGATTTTGTATGCCCCATTACGAGCTTGTATTAAAGGCTTGTCAAAAGAAGCTTTCGGGCAGGGATTATGAAAGAATTGTAACTCTTTTAAGAGATGCCCAGATAAGAAAGCTTGAAAAATATGAAAAGGATATTGACCTTTTTGTTGAAAGCTTTGACCATAGAAATGCGGGGAAAAAATGCGAAGCACCGTCAGATACAGTTATTAAATCAAGTCATCTTTTAAACGGCGAGTTTGAAAAACTTCCCAAAAAGCTTGGAGATGTGTAAAATGGAATATGTATTTTTACCCGACCGTGTAGTGATAAAAAATCCAAAGGATTTTTCCCTGCTTCATACCTTTGATTGCGGTCAGTGTTTCCGTTTTAATGAAGAAGATAACGGCCATTTTACAGGTGTAGCATTTAAAAAAGCGGTTGAGATTTACGAGGAAAACGGCGAAATAATATTTTTAAATGTTACCAAAGAGGAATTTCTTTTATACTGGGTAGACTTTCTTGACCTTGAAAGAGACTACGGAGAAATAAAAAAATCCCTTTCCAACGACCTGATAATCAAAAAGGCTATTGCTTATGGCGATGGAATACGAATTCTTAAGCAGGAGTTTTTTGAGTGTCTTATATCCTTTATTATTTCCCAGCAGAATAATATCCCGAAAATAAAAAAGGCCGTTGAGGGCTTTTGTCAGCTTTTCGGAGAAAGAACAGAGTATAACGGAAAGGTTTTTTATACCTTTCCCGACCCTTACGCTGTTAAGGATATTACTGTAGAAGACCTTGCACCTTTGAAAATCGGTTATCGTGATAAATATATAATCGATGCCATAGAAAAGGTAGTAAAGGGTGAAATAACCTATGAAATTTTAAACAGTCTTTCCTATGAGGATGCAAAGAAGCTTCTGCTTACCGTAAACGGTGTGGGGGAAAAGGTAGCAAACTGTGTGCTTTTATTTTCTCTTTTAAAGTTTGAGGCTTTCCCCGTTGACACCTGGATAAAAAAGGCAATGGAGGGGTTATATAGCCTTAAGGTCAAGGATATTCCCGATTATACAAGAATTAATTTCGGCAAGTATTCAGGCTTTGCCCAGCAATATATTTTTTATTATATAAGAAACAATAAGTGAAAGAAGGCAAAAACAAAAATGAGTATGATTTCTTTAAGAAAGCTTCCTTCCCCCGAAGAGGTTAAAGCACTTTATCCTTTGTCGGAGGAGCTTAAATACAAGGTTGAAGCAAGGTCAAGAGAGATAAAGGATATTTTTTCGGGGGAAAGCCATAAGCTTATTCTTGTTATCGGTCCTTGCTCTGCAGACCATGAGGACAGCGTAATTGACTATATATACCGTTTAAGAAGAATTCAGGAAAAGGTAGAGGATAAAATCTTTATCGTTCCGAGAATTTATACCAATAAACCAAGAACAACGGGAGACGGCTATAAGGGAATGCTTCATCAGCCTGACCCTGAGGATAAGCCTGATATGTATAAGGGGCTTGTTACTATAAGAGAGCTTCATTTAAGAGCTATTAAGGAAACAGGCTTTTCCTGTGCGGATGAAATGCTGTATCCTGAGAATGACAGATATTTAAATGACCTTTTATGTTATGTGGCAGTGGGTGCCCGTTCGGTTGAAAATCAACAGCACCGTCTTACTGCCAGCGGTCTTGATACACCTGTGGGTATGAAAAATCCAACCAGCGGTGATATTTCGGTTATGATGAATTCCATTACTGCCGCCCAGCATAAGCATACCTTTATTTACAGAGGTGAAGAGGTGAAAACCGAGGGAAATCCTTACGCTCATGCAATTTTGAGAGGTTATGTGAATAAACATGGTCAGTCTATTCCCAACTATCATTATGAAGACCTTATTCACCTTGCAAAGATTTATGAAGCACAGAAGCTTTTAAATCCGGGACTTATTGTGGATACCAACCATTCAAATTCAGGGAAGCAGTATCTGGAGCAGATAAGAATTGCCAAAGAGGTGCTTCACTCCTGCCGTCACAGTAAGGATATAAATAAGCTTGTAAAAGGCTTTATGATAGAAAGCTATATTGAGGATGGAAATCAGAAAATCGGTGAGGGGATTTACGGAAAGTCCATTACCGACCCTTGTCTTGGCTGGGAAAAAACCGAAAGACTTATACTTGATATTGCAGAGTTGAGGATTTAATGATGTATTATTATAAAAACTTTACTTTTACCAAAGAAGATTTTGATAATAAGGGTAATATTCTTCCCTTTGCAGTTCTTGATATTTTTGAAAAGGGTGCTGTAGCTCACGGTGAGCTTCTCGGTGCAGGAGAAGAGGCAATGAAGAATAAAAATCTTTTCTGGATAATTTCCCGTCTTAAATATGAGGCGGTAAGTCCTGTTTTGCCTGATGAAGAGCTTACCCTTAAAACCTGGCCTCTTAAACCCGAGCTTACGGGATTTTTAAGAGAATATCTTATTTTAAACAATAACGGAGATATCGTAATTAAAGGCTCTGCAAACTGGCTTACTTTGTCAAGGGATGAAAGAAAGTTAAAACTGGGGCAGGAGGTTTTTCCTGCTATGGAGTTTTCCTCTGAGGTTAATTTCGGTAAAAAAATACCCAGATTAAGAGATTTTTTTAATGGTGAATTTATAAAAGAAATAACACCTCAGGCTGTTAATATTGACTCAAACGGCCATGTGAACAATAAGCATTATACTTCCTTTATACTTGACGCCCTGAACGGCTTTTCGGGAATAATCGATACCTTTCAGATAGATTATGTTCAGGAAATAATGCCTGATGATAAGGTAGGTATTGTAATTTCAAAGAGCGAAAAGGAAGTACTTGTAAAGGGCGAAAATAAAGATAAAAAACATTTTTATGCAAAAATAAATTACAAATCATAAATACATTAAAGCAATTTGAGAAAGGATGTATTCCTATGAATTTAAAAGAATTTTTAAAAAGCTTTTGCGTAAATATTAAAGACAGCATTTCAAGATTTCTAACAGCATTTATATGTACTGCAATAATCTTTTTGGTATTATCCTATAATGTGGTTTTCGGAACGGTGAATGATAAGATAATCCTGTCTTTATGTTTTACCTGCGGACTTATAGCGGTATTATCGGTACTTTTCAGTATTATACAGGAATACATATATGCAAAATTAGCCCCTGTAATCCAATTTGCTTTGTGTGTCCTGTCAGGTGTGGTATGCTTTATTCTTATACGAAAATATTACTATTCTGTGTATACAGTTATGGCATATACAGGAATTATAACTGCTCTTTTATGCTTTATTTTTTATGTTCTTATGAGAGGGGAAAACCGTGATTTTGCATTCCCGAAGCTTGTTTCATCCTGGATATTTACCGGAGCAATATGTGCGGTGATTTCGTTGGGACTTACAATATGTATGGGGGCTTTTGAATTGCTTATATATACCTTTGATAATTTTTATAAGCTTTATTATATTGTAAATCTTTTTGTGTGGGTAGTAGGTTTTATAAATATATTTCTTTCATTTATTCCGAAAAAGGATATCCCTGTACAGCAGTCAAAGATATTCCGTACCTTTGTCCTGTTTGCAGGATTGCCCATATACATATTATTAATAGTGATTTTGTTAGTGTACCTTGCAAAGATTACAGTTAAGTGGGATATGCCGTCAGGGGAGATAAATACCTTTGCATCCTTCGCCTCACTGTTTTTTATATTCTTTCTTCTCAGCACTAAGCAGTATACAGAAAAAACAGCAAAGCTGTTTGTAAAATTCGGCGGATATTTTCTTATCCCCGTACTTGTTATGCAGATTATTGCGGTTTTTGAAAGAATTAACGCTTACGGACTTACCACACCGAGAACAATTTCTCTTGTACTTATAATTATCAGTATTCTTTTTATTTTATGTTCAGTGGTAGCACCGAAGCATTTAAATAAAATTCCGCTTATATCGGGAATAATAGTTTTAATTGTTACTGTTACACCTTTAAATGTAATTGATATGCCCGTTGTCAGCCAGACCTGTATACTTAAAACTGTTCTTACTGAAAACAATATGCTGAGGGACGGAAGGGTTATTCCCAACCCGAATATAGATGACAAATCCGCCGAAAGGATAACAAGTGCTTACGGGTATCTTAAGTATAATGCGAAAAAAACACCTGGATTTATACAGGAGCCTGAAAAAAGCTTTGATGAAATTTTTGGTTTCTATGAAAAAAGG
>JAZOVB010000119.1:0-1633 GCA_045658425.1 Clostridia bacterium
GAGACAGCGTAGGCTGTGTCACATTGAGTTCTTCTAGCATTTTACAGGCACACTTTTCACCGCTTCGGAGCATCTTCAAAATGCGTATACGGTTTTCATCGCAAAAGGCTTTGAAAATCAATGCAGTTTTTCTTTCGTCCACTCGAATCACCACCCATAGATGTTTATCTATATATTATTATATGCAACACATAGATGTTTGTCAATAGGTTTTAGAATTTGATAAATAATTTTTTTAAGCAAAGGAAGTGAAATTATGCTTTAGCAAAATGTAAAAACAACTTTTCAAAACTCAAAAATTAAAATCTTAAGAAAGGGAAAATAACTTTATGTCAAACGAAAAAATTGAATATCTTAATCTCGATTTACTGCATCCGTTTGAAAATAATCCGTTTCAGAGTGTTGATGAAAAAGAATATGATGAGCTTCGTGACAGCATTATTGATTTCGGAATTATCACACCGCTTATTGTTAACAAGTCGGATGACGGTTATGAAATCATCTCCGGTCACAGACGTTGGCAGATTGCCAAGGAATTAAATCTTGAAACTGTTCCCGTTTATGTGAGAGATTTTTCAAAGGAAGAGGCAGTAATAAATTTTGTTGACTGCAATCTCAGTCGAGAAAAAATCTTGCCCAGTGAAAAAGCCCGTGCGTATAAAATGAAACATGATGCAATTAAAAAGCAAGGTGCAAGAACTGATTTAACTTCGTCACAAGTTGGGACGAAGTTCCGTAGTGATGAAAAACTCGCAGAAACAATGCCCGATTCCCGAATGCAGATTCAACGATATATCCGTCTTAATAATTTACAGCCTGCACTTCTTGATATGGTGGATGAAAAAAGAATTGCTTTTATACCTGCAGTTGAACTTTCATATTTAACTGAAGAGGAACAGTGCAACTTAATTGAAACTATTGAAAGTGAAGATTGCACTCCGTCACTCTCTCAGGCACAGCGTATGCATAAGTTAAGTGATGAGAAAAAACTCACTATGGATGTAATCTTTGAAATAATGCAGGAGCAAAAAGCTAATCAAAAGGAGTATGTAAAAATTCCTGTTGAAACTTTTAAGAAATATTTCAAGAAAGATATGCCGCCTAAAAAGATGGAAGAGATAACGGAAAAAGCTCTTGCCCGTTATGCAATGGTGCTTCAAAAACAACGTCAGTGGGAGCGATAAAAAGTGTGGGATAAGTCTTAACAAGCACTGAATTTGTGTCCACACATTTGCTTGTTGCGACTTTTTTATACTGCGGCAAAGTCTTAACAAGCATTGAATTCGTACGGACACATTTGCTTGTTGCGACATTTTATGCCGTGGCATAAGTCTTAACAAGCATTGGAATTGAACAGTCACCTCTGCTTACTACGACTTTTTCGGCTGCGGCAAAGTCTTAGCAAGCATTGGATATGTGGACAAATTCCGCTTGTTAAGGGTTAACCCCTAACACCCCGACAGAAATAAAAACTTTAATAAGGAGGAATGATAATGACAGAAAAAATAATATCCTTTTGGGAGTATTGCAAATTAAATTTTCATAAGGTGCTCGAAGGTACTCGTGCTGAATGCAGATTGGGTAAAATAGAAAAACCGGAAACCGAAGAATATGTTATCAATGGTGTCCGTTA
>JAZOVB010000120.1:0-3972 GCA_045658425.1 Clostridia bacterium
AGCATATCCCTCATTAGAAGCTTATTCAATCAATGTTTCAACATTAGCTGGAAAAAGCGGAATGAAATATATAAACGGTGTAAATACCGTTACATACTTTGGTGCAATACTGTATAACAGTCTGTAACTATTTTAAATCCATAGCACAAAAAGCCGCACCTATTATACCTGCATCGTTGAACAATTTTGCAATTTCCAAACTGCATTTATGTACATAACTGTTATATTTACAGTTGTATACTTGTTCTTTCAAAGGCTTTAAAATATAATCGCCTTCCTTAGAAATTCCACCGCCAAGTACAATTTTTTCAGGCTGAAACACATTGATTATTGTAGTTATGCCGACTCCGATATACTTAATGTATAAATCTACAACCTCTTTAGCAGTTTTGTCTCCTTCTTTTGCACAATCAAAAGCACATCTTCCGTTTACAACCCCATTTTTATTAACCCATTCATTCATAAGTGAATTCTTATTTTTCTTAATTGCTTCTTTTGTAAAATTACAAAGAGCAGTAACCGATGCATATCTTTCCCAACATCCTTTGCACCCACAAGTGCATTCTATACCATCACTTTCTATAATCAAATGGCCGAGTTCCGCCCCTGCTCCATTAAAACCTGAGTACACTTTAGAATTTAATATAATTCCACCGCCAATACCTGTACCAAGTGTGACAAATATAAAACTCTCTGCATTATTTCCATAAAATTTATACTCTGCCATTGCAGCGGCATTAGCATCATTTTCTATACTAACTTTTTTAACCCCTAATTTTTCCGTTAAAGATTTTCTTAAATTAACACCTGTCATACCAAGATTAGCCAAATGCCTTATTACGCCCTCTTTATTATCAACTATTCCCGGACAGCCTACTCCAATACCATCAATGTCAGCCACTTTTAAATTCATATTACTCATAAGTTTTCGGGAAATATTACAGATTGCCTCTATAACATCTTCCTCCCCTGTTCTGGGAGTTGGAACTGAAGTTTTACTTAAAATTTCACCTTTTTCATTAACAATACCGGCGGCAATATTTGTTCCACCTAAATCAATACCAATACAACGCATAAAATCACCACAATTTTTTATGAAGAATTTAATATCAGGGTAGTTTTGAAACAAAACTACCCCGACTTAATTTCACATTATTTTGCATCAAATCTTTTTTGTGCATCATTATAAATCTTAACTATTTTATCACAACCTAATGATTTTGCTTTTTCCACCCAGGCATTCCATTCCTTATCACCTAAATTGTTAAGAACATATTTAGTTGCAAATTCCTGACCTGCCTTTTCAAGGCTGAGTATATATTTATTGATTTCCTCTTTTTCTTCCGGTGTATATTGTAAAACAGGGTCAAGAGGAGACATATTGGATTTATCTATTGCAAAATCCTGTGCTTC
This sequence comes from Clostridia bacterium, assembly GCA_045658425.1. GTDB lineage: Bacteria > Bacillota > Clostridia > UMGS1840 > HGM11507 > SIG450. Next base: position 1,414 of record JAZOVB010000120.1, read on the forward strand.
CTGTTCTCTTTTTGCAAACTGGAAGTAAGAGCTTCTTCTGTCAAAGCTTAAATACATTCCTTCAATAAACATACCGTATTTTCCTTCAAGCTCAGTAATTGCAGGATTTGAATCAGGAAATTCAATATAATCAGCTTTTCCATCTTCGCCTAAAGTATATGTTTCCCCTTCAACTCCCATTGTAATAAGTTCTTTACCTGCAGGGGATAAACAAAAATCAAGAAGTTTAAAAGCAGTTTCTGCTTTATTATTATTAGCAACATGTCTTGCCCAGCATAACTGACTGATTACCGGCATAGTCTGATTTGGTCCTATAGGATTTGCAAATCTTAAATCGTAAGAAGGAACAGTTTCTAATGTCTGTTCTTTAAACATTTCCATTCTGCCGATCCAGTCAATTGTTACAAAAGCTTTGTCAGCCTGAGTCATTTTTGATGTCCACTGAGGTTGTGTATTTGTAATAAACTCAGCATCGATAAGACCTTCTTTATAAAGTTTCTTCATAAAGTCAAGCATTTCTTTGTATTTCGGGTCAATATCAGTGAACTTCCACACCTTGTCACTCTCGTCATAATATGCTTTGTGAGCATCCATTTCCCAGTATTTTGACCATGTGCTGAAAGTTCTTTCTGCTTGTTTTGAGGTAAAAGGTGTTGAGGATGGATATAACTCTTTAAGTTTTTTTAAGGTTTCGTAAAATTCTTCGGTAGAATTCCACATTTTAAGTCCGTGTTTGTCAAAAATATCCTTACGGTACATTGTAGCACCTGTATTTACATCTCTAACATAGTCAAATCCATAGAAACCGTATAATTTACCGTCAGGTGCAGCATATGATTTAAAAATCCAGTCATTGTCTTTATTATCAACAAATGTTCTTTTAAAGTTAGGAAGTTTATCTATGTAATCTTCTACTGCTGCAAAGGCTCCCTGAGTTGCAAGGTCGTCAGACATAGCCTGATCAAGAGCCTGGCCGATAATATCAGGCAAATCCTGAGCTGCAATTAAAACATTTAATTTTTCTTTAGCTGATGCAACGGGAAAAACAAGCAACTGAACATTTACACCTGTCATTTCTCTTAATTTGTTTGCAACATAGCTCTCATTAAGATTTGCTTCAGCAGAAGTAACAGACCATACTATTTCTTCTCCGGTTTTGGAGATAGGAAGTTTAAGACCTCCTGTATCTCCCACCTTCACATCGGGATTGTAAAAAGAAGAAGAATTTTGACTGGTTGCACATCCTGCAAATAATGATAAAATCATCATTACGGATACTGCTAAACATAATGCTTTTTTCATTTAATATCACTCCTTTTTATTTAAACACAATTAAACCATGCAATTGTGCGTATGCCAAATGGATTACAACCTTATCGCCTTTTTCAATATCCTGTGCTGTTCCTGCTCTTACCTTAGGAATTGAACCTGTAGGCTCAATTACGGTAATTCGTCCTGAAACAAATGTTTCGTTCATACCAAATCCGCCGTAAAGTTCGCCTTCCTGCAGAAGCCACCAATGAGGAACAAAAACATAATCCCCCGAGTATCTTACAACTTCGGTCATTACAGCACCATATTTTTTAACATCGGCAGTATAGAACCACGAATCGGGATGGTCATAATCGTAATACATTTCAAATCTTCTTATAAACCCTTTCCCGTCTTTTGTAAATCTGAAAATATCACCTACAGATAACATATCGGGCGTAAAATCAGTTTCATTTATGTCACCGTTATATGTTACTTTCGATACAGGCATATTATCTTTATCAATATAGAAAAATGTTTCTTCTGTTCCTTTTTGCACAGTGTACTTTGTAACGGGCATATCATCTTCACCCAGAACGATTTTTATGGATTTAAGCACATATACAGGTGTTTCGTAAACAAATGCAGGAGCAGAAGAACCGCCTTTACTTGTTTTGATAACTATAAAATCAGGAATCTGATAATCTTTAGTAAGAGAATAGGCTTCCATATAATAGTCCTGACTTTCAGTCAAAGAATTGGTAGTAATGGTATAATAATCGTCCTCGTCTGCATTATCAGGATCCATTGGTACAACTATTATTTCAGTTGTTTTCTTATTTATAAGAATACTTCTTGAAAAATTCGGAGGATCGTGCCAGTATGTTCTAGACATAAGCTCGTGGGTTTTACAAAATCCGTCGGTGAAATTACACACAAGATATTTAAGCCTCTTAGCTGTATTTATTTCCTTAACTTTACCGTCTTCGCTGAATTTTACCTGTAAAAGCTGCGACATATTGTTATTCAGCTCGTTTGAAAACGTAGAAAAGCTTAGATTTTTCTTTTTTACTCCGTTTATAACAACATCTTCACACAACTCGTAATCTTTTACGCCTTTTTCTTTTCCGAAAAATCTTCCAACTATTTTAACACCTGGTCCCGATGGTCTTTCAACAGCTTTCATAAGATATAGCATCTCATATCCGTCTTTATTCGTTTTGGAAATATATGCAATATTTCCGAAAAAATCAAGATATGCTTTAACATAGTCTCCTGTATTAAAGTTTATATATCTTTCCTTTGCCT
>JAZOVB010000121.1:0-1040 GCA_045658425.1 Clostridia bacterium
ATATTATTATATGCAACACATAGATGTTTGTCAATAGGTTTTAGAATTTGATAAATAATTTTTTTAAGCAAAGGAAGTGAAATTATGCTTTAGCAAAATGTAAAAACAACTTTTCAAAAATCAAAAATTAAATCTTAAGAAAGGAAAAACAATTTATGTCAAATGAAAAAATTGAATATCTAAATCTCGATTTACTGCATCCCTTTGAAAACAATCCGTTTCAGAGTGTTGACGAAAGTGAATATGATGAGCTTCGTGACAGCGTTAAAGAGTTCGGAATTATCACACCGCTTATTGTTAATAAGTCAGATAATGGTTACGAAATCATCTCCGGTCACAGACGATGGCAGATTGCAAAAGAGTTGAATCTTGATGTCATTCCCGTTTATGTAAGAGAATTTTCAAAAGAAGAGGCAGTAATAAATTTTGTTGATTGCAATTTATCACGAGAAAAAATCTTACCGAGTGAAAAAGCCCGTGCTTATAAAATGAAACACGATGCAATTAAAAAGCAAGGTGCAAGAACTGATTTAACTTCGTCACAAGTTGGGACGAAGTTCCGCAGTGATGAAAAGCTCGCAGAAACAATGCCCGACTCACGAATGCAGATTCAGAGATATATCCGTCTTAATAATTTACAGCCTGCACTTCTTAATATGGTGGATGAAAAAAGAATTGCTTTTATACCTGCAGTTGAACTTTCATATTTAACTGAAGAGGAACAGTGCAACTTGATTGAAACTATTGAAAGTGAAGATTGCACTCCGTCACTCTCTCAGGCACAGCGTATGCATAAGTTAAGCGATGAAAAGAAACTCACCATGGATACCATCTTTGAAATTATGCAGGAGCAAAAAGCAAAACAAAAGGAGTATGTGAAAATCCCGGTTGAAACTTTTAAGAAGTATTTCAAGAAAGATATGCCACCGAAAAAGATGGAAGAGATAACCGAAAAAGCGCTTGCACGGTATGCAATGGTGCTTCAGAAGCAACGTCAATGGGAGCGATAAAAAAGTGTGGTATAAGTCTTAACAAGCACT
>JAZOVB010000122.1:0-33667 GCA_045658425.1 Clostridia bacterium
CCGCACCATTCGGCATCCTGATAAATTCTATCACGGGTAACACCCGGAGTATCTTCAACTATGGAAACTCTCTTTCCAACTATTTTGTTAAACAATGTGGATTTACCAACATTTGGTCTTCCCACTATTGCAACTGTAGGTTTCATTATATTTCACTTCCTTTTATCAATATTTCTTCGAATCTATATTTACAATATAATTTTCCCCATCCCATAAAACATTCATACCAAGACCTTCCGAAAAGGCACGAAGAGGAATAGCTGATAAACTGCAAAAAACAATTACAATACAAATAATTAAGGACATAAAATGCTTTTTCACAATATAATCCTCCCAACATATTCCAATTTAGTCTATTATATCATTAAAAGAATAATTTTTCAATAAAATCCTCACCATTTATATTATTAAAAAGAATTTTTGTATTTAATTTTTCTTCCATTTCGCATACTGTCATATCATCTAAGAATAAATCCTTTTCGGCACGGAGAGTATCAACAGAAAGCAGCAGATTATCACCTATAACCACTCCCTCAAGGGCAGAAACTATATCTCTTCCACAAAGAAGACCTGTTACTGTGATTTTACTGCCGAAAAGCTTATTTATTCCCTTTACAACATTAAGGGTAACAGAGGGAAATTCCTTTTCTATTTTTTCCTTAAGCTTTAAAAAATAAGGATATGCAAGTTCGCCTGTTACCATAGTTTTTGTAGTTTTCTTGTCTTTTTTATACAAAAGTGCATTGTAAGCTTCTTCCGTAAAGGAGGACATCATTCCTACGCCGTTTTCTATCTGGGGAAAATCCTCATAAACTTCGGAAGACGGCAATTCGTAATCGGACATAATATAAAATTCATCCGCAAGATATACAATTCTTGAATTATATTTTTCTAAAAATTCCTCCTGAAGAAAAGTAACAGTTTCAATAATTTCATTGGCATCCTCTTTGGTAAATTCGTCTACTTTAAAAAGCCCCTCTCTGTAATCGGTAATACCTATGGGAACTACAGAAAGACTGTGCATATAGGGATAAAAAGAAGATAGGTCTCTGATGGTTTTTACAAGATGCTCTTTATCATTCACCCCTTTTACAAGGACAATCTGACAGTTTACCGTTATGCCATTATCGGTAAGCTTTTTAATCTTTTCTAAAATCCCCCCTGCAAAACGGTTATTTAACATAAAGCATCTTAATTCATCCTCGGTAGTATGCACCGAAATATTTATGGGAGAAAGGCGGATTTTTATTATTTTATCAATTTCCTTATCATCGATATTGGTTAAGGTTACATAGTTTCCGTTTAAAAAAGACAGCCTTGTATCATCATCCTTAAAATAAAGAGGCTCTCTTAAGCCTTTGGGGAGCTGGTCTATAAAACAGAAAATACATTTATTTTTACAGGAACGAGGCTTATCAATAAGAGGATTTATAAAATCAACCCCCAAGTCCTCATATTCTTCCTTTTCTATTTCGCAGACTACATTTTCCCCGTCTTTTGTTTCAATTTCAAGCTCAATAAACTCCTCGGAAATTAAAAAACGGTATTCTAAAGTATCGGTAAATTTTTCACCGTTAACAGACAAAATCTTATCTCCCGGCTCTAAACCGATTTCTTCAGCTATACTTCCCTTTTCAACTTTTAAAATTTCTGCAGACATACTAACCACCTTAAAAATTAATTGCATCTTATGATGCGTAATAACCCGCGGTATTTGAAATTCCGCGATATTCTAATAAAAAAATAGAGAAGGTAAAGATACCTTCTCCTTTTTTACATTTACGCGTCAACCTTGATAACTTCTTTACCATCATAGCTACCGCATGCCATACATACTCTATGAGGTAATTTATATTCTTGACACTTAGGGCATTTTACCATACCCGGAATTGTAAGCTTCCAGTTAGCTCTTCTCTTATCTCTTCTTGCTTTTGACACTTTTCTCTTTGGAACTGCCATCAAAAACACCTCCTTAATCATATTTATTAATCAAATTTTTTAACATCTCAAAACGAGGATCAATTTCCTCTGTATCACAATCACATTCCGATTCATTAAGATTTGTTCCACACACAACGCAAAGCCCCTTACAGCTTTCCTTGCACAAAAATTTCTGGTCGGTTTCAATTGTCATATTAGTGTAAACCGCTTCATCAATATCAATCGAATTCTGTACAACCTTAAGGCACTCAAGACAATCCTCGGACCCGATTGCTTCGGTAAAGGAAAAGGTAACTACCTTTTTAACATCCTCAAGACATCGGGCACACTGTGTCATAAGCTCCATTTCACCCTCACAGGTGATAACATACTGATTAGAGTAGTTTTTAACGGTTCCCTTAACCTTTACGGGATATTCAAATTCTTCAAATTTTATTTCCCCCAAGTAATCAAGACTGCCACCGTCAACCCCTGCGATTTTTGAAATATCAACTATCATACGGACTCCTTTTTAGTATTTCGAAAAAGTTACACAATGATACCAAATAGCATTATACTAAAAAACTTTTCATTTGTCAAGTATTATTTAGCTTCAACTATTTTCTTTGTATCAAGAGCAATCATAAGCTCTTCATTTGTAGGAATGATAAGAGTCTTAACAGTTGCATCCTTTGCGGAAATATCAAGCTCATATCCTCTTTCCTTATTAAGAACAGGGTCAATCTTAACACCCATAAATTCAAGACCTGCCACAACATTCTTTCTTACATATTCAGTGTTTTCACCAACACCTGCTGTAAACACAATTGCATCAACACCGCCCATTACTGCAGCACAGATACCAATCTGCTTTTTAACATGATATACAAACATATCAACTGCAAGTATTGATTTTTCTTTATTTTCAGTTTCATCGCCAAGAAGATCTCTGAAGTCTGAGCTTAATCCGGAAATACCAAGAACACCGGATTTTTTATTTAATATGTTTAACACTTCGGAAACAGTCTTATTTTCCTTAGTTGCGATAAATTCAACGATTGCAGGGTCAATATCACCGCTTCGTGTTCCCATACATACACCGGCAAGTGGGGTGAAGCCCATTGATGTTTCAATGGATTTACCGTTCTTTACAGCGGTGATTGAAGAACCGTTACCTAAGTGACAGGTAATGATTTTTAATTCTTCGATAGGTTTATTAAGCATTGCGGCAGCACGGGAAGCAACATATTTATGACTTGTGCCGTGGAAACCGTACTTTCTTACTTTGTATGTTTCATAATATTCATAAGGAACTGCATAAAGATATGCTTCCTTAGGCATTGTCTGATGGAAAGCAGTATCAAAAACTGCAACCTGAGGAACACCCGGCATCATTTCCTGACAAGCTTTAATACCAAGTATATTTGGCGGATTATGTAAAGGTGCAAGTTCAACACACTGGTCGATTTTTTCTAAAACTGCGTCGGTAACTAAAACCGAGTCATTAAAGAATTCACCTGCATGAACAACTCTGTGACCTACCGCGTCAATTTCACTCATTGAAGCTACAACACCATGGTCTTTATCTGTAATAGCAGCCATAACCTGCTTGATTGCTTCCTGATGATTTGACATATTTGTTTCTAAAACAAAATCGTCTTTTCCGTTTCTTTTGTGGGTAAGCTTACCGTCAATACCTATTCTTTCAACAAGGCCTTTACAAATAACCTCGTTTGTTTCGGGATTCATTAACTGATATTTTAAAGATGAGCTACCTGCATTTATAACAAGAACTTTCATTTTTACAACTCCTTCTTATTTCTGATTCTGAGCCTGAACACAAGTGATTGCAACAACACCAACGATATCTTCAGCACTGCAGCCTCTTGATAAGTCATTGATTGGCATTGCGATACCCTGTGTGATAGGTCCATAAGCTTCTGCTTTTGCAAGTCTCTGAACTAATTTATAACCGATATTACCTGCATCAAGATCAGGGAATACAAGTACATTTGCATGACCTGCAACCGGAGAGCCGGGAGCTTTTGATTCGCCAACGCTTGGAACGATAGCTGCATCTAACTGTAATTCTCCGTCAACCTTTAATCCAGGATTATTTTCTTTACAAATTCTTGTAGCTTCAACAACCTTGTCAACATCTGCATGTTTTGCACTTCCCATTGTAGAGTGAGAAAGCATTGCAACAATCGCTTCTTTCTGGGTTAAAAGCTCAAATGAGTCTGCAGAGCAAGCTGCAATTGCAGCAAGTTTTTCAGGATCAGGATTCTGCTCTAAACCGCTGTCTGCAAAAATAAATGTGCCGTCAGCACCGTATTCGCAGTCAGGAACAACCATTACGAAAAATGCTGATACCAGTTTAACACCCGGTTTGGTTTTAACAATCTGAAGACTTGGTCTTAATGTATTTGCAGTAGAGTGACAAGCACCGGAAACAACTCCGTCTGCATCCCCTGCTTTTACCATTAAGCAAGCATAGTACATATAATCTGAAAGAGCCTGTTTCTTAGCTTCTTCATAAGTTAAGCCCTTTGATTTTCTCAGTTCAACAAAAAGATTGATATATTCTTCTGTTTTTTCATAAGTAAAAGGATTGATGATTGTAGCCTTTGAAATATCAAGACCTTTACTGTTTGCTTCAATTTCTTCCGGAGTACCGATAATGATAATATTGGCAATTCCTTCCTTTAATACTGTTTCAGCTGCTTCAAAAGTTCTTCTGTCCATAGACTCGGGAAGAACAATTGTCTTAATGTCCGCTTTCGCGCGGGTTTTAATGCTTTCCAAAAAAGTCATTTTTAATCCATCTCCTTTAAATTTTTAACATTCTTATTAATTATATAGCATTTCAGTAATTTTTTCAAGATATTTTTAAACAAATTATAACAAAATTTTATTTAAATTTCCGCCTTTTTTACCGCATATTATACTATAAATATCTGCCGCTTTAAGGTCATAAGACAAGCCGTGGTATTTTTCATAATGTTCGCGGGTGGGGTTGGTTATAAGAGGAATTTCGCTTTTTTTATTAAGATAGGACATAAGCTCTTTTCCTTTTTCATTAAAGCCCAGTACCCTTGCATACTCAGGATTTTTATTCCTTTCAGTTTTCGGAATATCAAGTAAGATATTAAAAAGAATTCTTTTTATTCTTGTATAGGCGTATCTTTTTGATTTTACATATTCTGCAATTTCTTTAACGGTAAATACCTCTCTTACCGATTTTATCAAGAGATTTTCAAGTCCTTCCGAAACATCCGGGTATTTAAGCAACTCTTCGGCTGTTTTAACTCTTAAAGTGTAAGCAAGAAGCTTATCAAACTCCTCTTCAAAAACGGGTCGGACATCCTTTAAAACATTGTATGAAGAAACGGGCATATAGGAAGAAATTTCCTTATTATCCTTTAAAAACTCTCTCATACCAGTTGCGGAAATAAAATTTCCACTTGGAGTTGTATCGTTATAGTCTGCCATTATTCTCTTTACAGAATAAGGTATAATCGAAGAATTTATCTTCTTAAGTGCTTTTATATAATTTACGGCAAGAATGTTATTTGGAGTTTTTAAAATTTCGTTTTCGTCATCAGTAAATTCCTTTGCCATTGCTGAAAAAACCGGAATTCCGTCTTTGGAATTTTCCTTTATTGCTTCTTTTATTTTTTCGCTGTGAAGCTTTTTGGCAAGAGCTGTAAGAATTTCAATTTTTCCTGTTTCAGAGCCAAAGGAAAGATAGTCAACACCATTTAAGCTTTCTAATATTCTAACACCGCCCTCTGCAAAATACTCAGCAGAAGATAAAGCATAGGGAACGGGAAGCTCAATAACAAGGTCAGCCCCGCCAAGCGTTGCAGCCTTTGCTCTTAAAAATTTATTAAAAAGAGCAGGTTCTCCGCGCATCACAAAATTACCGCTCATAACCACTACGATATAATCGGCTTTTAATTCTTTTTTAGTTTGCTCAATATGATAATAATGTCCGTTATGAAAGGGGTTATACTCAGCGATAATTCCTGCAATTTTCATATATTTATTCCTCTGAGGCAATTAAAAATCAAAATGGGGAACCTCAACCCATTCATTTGTTTCGGCTGATTTATAGATTGTTAAAATAAGGTCAACGGCTCTTCTTGCGTCATGGGCGGGGGCAATAAGTTTTTCCCCTTTTAAGATACCGTCAATAAAGTTGGAAACCACTAAATTATGGGCATTTTCATCAATTTCCTCAGGAGCTGCCCCAAAGCTTTCAACTTTATCAGAAAGCTGAATTTCCTCCGTTTTTAATTCTTCCTCTGAAAGACTCTTATAAAGCATTGTTTTACCGTCTGCAAAAACAATAGTTCCCTTTTCACATTCAATTCTTATACGGTCACACTCGGGGTTTGTTTCGGGAATATAGGAAAGAACAGTTGCCATTAATGTTCCGTGAGCACCATTATCAAATTCCATAAGAGCGTTTACAGTGTCCTCACCTGTCATTTTTCTTCCCATTATATCGGAAACCGCGCACACCTTTTTAACATTACCGCAAAGGTGAACAAGGGCATCAACGCCGTGACTCCCCTGATTGATAAGGCATCCGCCTTCGTTTATTTCCTTATCCCCTCTCCAGTATGAATTGGCATAATAGGAATGGCTGCGATAGCCTCTATATTGAAATTCCACTATTCTCATTTTGCCCAATTCCCCTGAATCAAGAATTTTTTTCGCATTGACTATACCTGACTGGGTTCTGTTTGGAAACACACACCCTAAAAGCACATTATTTCTTTCTGCTGCATCTATCATTTCAGTCATTTTATCCACTTTTACATCAAGGGGCTTTTCGCAAAGCACAGGAATACCTTTTTTAAGAAATGCCACGGTTACATCCTTATGAAATGAACTTGGGTTACAAACAATTGCCATATCAATATCACAATGTTCAAAAACCTCATTATAATCCTGAGTTAAAAAAGGGATATTATATTTTTCCTGAAAGGCTTTTCCCTTTTCGAGACTTTTTCCGCACACAACAGCAGAAAGTTCGGCTCTTCCATCCTCGATAACGGCTTCGGCGTGAGACTCACCAATCATTCCGCAACCGATCAGTGCTACTTTAAGTTTTTTATTTTCCATTTTTTCTCCTTTAAAGTCGATTAAATATATTATTCGGTATAATAACAATCCTCTTTCCAGCTGAGAACATTAGTATTCATATATTCGCATATTTTAAGATATTCTGCTTTGTTTGATATAACATAATTATGATATGAACGTTGCCATAACACTCCTCCGGATTTTCCGGTGGTATATCCCTTTAATTGCCCTATTACCTTATGAAGAGACGGAATCCCTCTTCCGCCCGAATTTGCAGTAACAACAATCAAATGGATATGATTTGGCATAATTGCATATTCAGCCACTTTTATACCAATATAATTTTTATTGATATACTGTATTGTTTTTTCAAGCAGCTTTCCCGTAGGTGTCAATATATTTTTAGGAAGAGTATTCTCTCTTTTGCAAACAATATGGGAAAGAAGATGCTTTTTATTGTGAGTGGGTATGGTTATAAAATATGAACCGGGTGAAGAATAATCGTATTTTATAAACCGTGTGGGCTTACGCCTGACAATATCATCAGTATTGCTTCTGATAACACTTTTTACGGAAAACTCATTATATTCCCCTGCTTTATTAATTCCAATCATAGTAAACGTGTGTAAACTCCTTATATTTATCTTTAAGAGAAGCATCACCGAGTGAGTACATATAATTATCCCAGGGTATAGTAAAGGAATGAACCTTATTCTGATAAAACTCAATATATTTCGGTGATTTTATGGCGTTGAAAAGTGCCATTTGTGTACTTGAATTACAGGTGACATCACCCAAACCCGAAATAATATACGCAGGACATTCTAAAAATTCAGCGGCAACCGCTGTATCAAAATAGGCTATACCGTCTCCTTTTGGCATTGTATTGGGTCTTCTTCCCATAATTAAATCGGCAGAAGTATCCGCCATCCAGGGAACATTTAAAATAACTCCAGTTGCTTTATCAAAATGAGCTGCCATATTCATTGCCTGCATACCACCCTGGCTACTTCCGACAAAATAATAATCGGTCTTATTTATAAGCTCATGGTCTTTGAAATATCTTAACGCCTGAAGATTTCTTAAAAACATCTTTGCCCAATAGGTTGTCTGCGGTGTTTTGTTTTCTTCAGAGTCAAAGCCATAGCCTTTAAGTACGTTATCACGAAGATTTTCATAAAATTCTCCCGCTTCATAATTTGGCATACAATGAGCATTTACCATAACGGTAAAGTAACCATCAACAGGATTAGGACAAGCGGGACCAACCCCGTACCCTTGGAAAAACATAGCAAATTTAAGACTGTTTTTCAAAGCACCCTTCGGATATGAAACCATTACCGACACATAATCGCTTCCGGGAGCTTTTATATGCATTTCATATATTTCAAAATCAGGATGGTTTTCATCCTCTTTCTTTTCACATAACAAAAGCTCAGGCTGGGTTCTTTCAACTTCCGCTTTTAATTCATCCCAGAATTCAGTATAGTTTTCAGGAATTTTTACAGCTCTTAGGATATTTTCCACATCCGCTCCTGCACTTCCGTTATAAGGATTAATTTCCTCTATAACATTTTTTTCCGTATCACAGGCTTTTGCATTAACATACACAAAACCGCTTTTTGAAATGGAGGTTTCAATATAAAACCAACCGTCTTCTCCGCTTTTTATATACTCTTCTTTTGTTTTACCGTCATCAGTTATAAGTGTATAGAAAACAAAAGGTATCTGGATATAATCATCCATAAATTTCGGGCGGATTTTAAATACTATCTTCTCTCCGATTTCGTAACCGAGAGAATTTTTCAAGGTAGTTCCCACAAAGTATTTGTATTCTTCTTTTTTATGGTTTGTCTTTCTTGGTAATTCGAGTTGTCTGAATTTATTCATTTATAAGCACTCCTTGTTTTCTGATGAATTATTTTATATTATAACACATATTTTTCTATTTGTATATAGAAATATCATTTATTTATTTAACATTTATTAATTGACATTTTACCAAAAATATGCTATTCTAAAATGAATAATTTTAATTGGGAGTGTACTTATGAATTACAAAGATTTATCAGAAATTTTATTCCCCGATATAACACTTACTATGGATGACTATGAAAATATGTATCCTGAAAGAAATTTACCTGAGGGGGCAAAGGTTACAAGAATTGCGCCAAGTCCCACCGGCTTTATGCATCTTGGTAACCTTTTCGGTGCGGTTACCGATGAAAGACTTGCACATCTTTCGGGCGGGGTATTTTATTTAAGAATAGAAGATACTGATTTGAAAAGACAGGTTGAGGGCGGAGTTGAAACCATTATAAAGGTTTTTGATAAATTCGGTCTTAAGTTTGACGAAGGTGTTACCTTAGACGGTGAAAAGGGTGATTACGGCCCCTACCGTCAAAGACAAAGAGAAAAGATATATAAAACCTATGCGAAACATCTGGTTAAAGAGGGACTTGCCTATCCATGCTTTGCAACTGAAGAAGAATTAGAGGAAATGAGAAAAGAACAGGAGGCAAAGAAGGAAAACTTCGGATATTACGGAAAGTACGCAAAATACAGAGAATATCCCATTGAAGAAGCGGCAGAAAGAGTAAAGTCCGGTGAGCCTTATGTTTTAAGATTTAAGTCGCAGGGAAATCCCGACAACAAATTAAAGCATACCGACCTTATAAAAGGTCTTATAGAAATGCCCGAAAATAATCAGGATATTGTTCTTCTTAAATCAGACGGTATTCCCACCTATCATTTTGCACATGTTATTGATGACCACTTAATGAGAACAACAATCGTGGTAAGAGGCGAAGAGTGGCTTGCTACATTACCTATTCATCTTCAGTTATTTGATACTCTGGGATTTAAAAGACCAAAATATGCACATACCGCACAGCTTATGAAGATGGAGGGTGAAAGCAAGAGAAAGCTTTCAAAAAGAAAGGATCCTGAACTCGCACTTTCCTACTATGATGAGGTAGGTTATCCTGTACCTTCGGTTATTGAGTATTTATTAACTCTTCTTAACTCCAACTTTGAAGAATGGAGAATTGCAAATCCTAAGGAGGATTATAATAAATTTAATTTCACCACCAAAAAAATGAGTGTATCAGGCTCTCTTTTTGATATAGATAAGCTCCGTGATGTAAGCAAAAATGTGGTTGCGGTTATGGAAGCTGATGAAGTTTATGATTATGTTACCAAATGGGCTTTGGAATATGACGAAGAATTCCACAAACTTTTAACAGGTGATGAAAAATATGCCACAGAAATATTTGCAATAGGCAGAGGCGGTAAAAAGCCGAGAAAGGATATTGCGGTATGGAGTGAAGTTAAGGATTATATGGGATTTTTCTATGATGAGCTGTTTAAGCCATCTTATGAATTCCCTGAAAATATCAAAAAAGAGGATATCTTATCCATTCTTGAAGCTTATAAAGAAAAGTACAGAGAATGTGAGGATATGAACGACTGGTTTAATGATATGTGCGAGGTTGGAGGTAAGCTTGGCTTTGCACCTACCACTAAGGATTACAAGGAAAATCCCGATATGTACAAGGGTAATCCCGGGGATGTAAGCCAGGTTATAAGAGTTGCCATCACAGGCAGACAAAACTCTCCCGACCTTTACACCTGTATGAAAATCATCGGATATGACAGAGTTATTAAAAGACTTCAGAAAGCCTTTGAGGAGGTAAAATAATGGAAGAAATGAGTTCAAACTTTATACACGAAATAATTGATGCTGATTTAGCCGAAAACCCGGAGCTTAAAATCCACACCCGTTTCCCGCCCGAGCCTAACGGTTATCTTCATATAGGAAGTGCAAAGGCGATTTATATTAACTTTATGACAGCAAAGAAGTACGGCGGACTTTTCAATTTAAGATATGATGATACCAATCCTGCAAAAGAAGATGATGAATATGTTAACTCTATCCGAGAGGATTTAGAATGGCTTGGTGCAATTCCCAACGGTGGTATTTTCTACGGAAGCGATTATTTTGACAAGTGCTATGAATTTGCGGTAAAGCTTATTAAAGAGGGTAAGGCTTATGTATGTAACCTGTCCCCCGAAGAAATGAGAGAATACAGAGGAACTCTTACCGAGCCCGGTAAAGACAGTCCCTACAGAAACCGTACAGTTGAAGAAAACCTTAAGCTTTTCGAGGAAATGAAAGAGGGCAAATTCAAGGAGGGAGAATGTACACTAAGAGCTAAAATTGATATGGCATCCCCCAATATGAATTTAAGAGACCCTGCAATTTACCGTATTACCTATAAGAACCATCACAGACAGGGCAACAAGTGGTGCATTTACCCATTATACGATTACGCACATCCTATACAGGATGCATTGGAGGGTATCACCCACTCTTTATGCTCTTTGGAATTTGAAAACCACAGACCTTTATATGACTGGGTAATCAACAATATTGATTTTGAGAAAAAACCTCATCAGTATGAATTTGCAAGACTTAATGTTTCAAATACGGTTATGAGCAAAAGATACCTAAGAGAGCTTGTATTTGAAAATTATGTTGACGGATGGGACGATCCGAGAATGCCTACTCTTTGCGGATTAAGAAGAAGAGGTTATACACCTGCTTCTATCTTTGAATTTGTTAAAAGAGCAGGAATTTCAAAGGCATACAGCTTAGTTGATATAAGACTTTTAGAACACTGCATAAGAGAAGAATTAAATATAACTGCACAAAGAAAAATTGCGGTTTTAGACCCGCTTAAAGTTACAATCACAAACTACGAAGACGGCAAAGTGGAATACTTTGATGTATCAAACAATCCTAATGATGAAAACGCCGGTACAAGAAAGGTTCCTTTCACTAAGACAATTTTTGTGGAAAAAAGCGACTTTATGGAAGAACCTGTTGCAAAATTCCATCGTTTGAAACCCGGCGGAGAAGTGCGTCTGATGGGTGCATACATTGTTAAGCTTGATGAGATTATCAAGAACGAAAACGGCGAAGTAATTGAGCTTAAATGTACTGCAGATTTAGAAACTAAAAACAACAGTCCTGTTGACGGAAGAAAAATTAAAGGTACTATTCACTGGGTTAGTGAAGACTACTGCATGGATGCTGAAATAAGACTTTACGATAACTTATTTACCAAGGAAAACTTAAATGAGCTTGAAGATGGTGACAGTTATCTTAACTATTTAAATCCTCAATCTCTTACTGTGCTTAAAAACTGCAAATTAGAGTTATCCGCAAAGGATGCAAAACCCGGTGAGAGATTCCAGTTTGTAAGAAACGGTTATTTCTGCAAGGATACAAGAAATGAAAATGTATTTAACCGTATTGTAAACTTGAAGGATAGTTTTAAGCCACAGCAATAGTCAGATATAATCATAAAAATTGGTAAATTTGATATTTTTATGTTAATTCTTGACATTAAATTACAAATGCTTTAAAATAAAAATATAATAAATTAAAGGAGGCCTTTATAATGAATGTTCCATTAAAGGTAGATTTAAAAGATAAAATTGCTGTTGTTACAGGCGGCGGCGGTGTTTTATGTGCAGTTATGGCTAAAGCTATTGCAGCATGTGGTGCTAAGGTAGCTATCCTGGATTTAAGAGAAGAAGCTGCTCAGAAAGTTGCTGACGAAATCACAGCTGAAGGCGGAGTTGCTATTGGGGTAGCATGTAATGTTTTATCAACAGAAGCATGTCAGGCAGCTAAAGCCGTTGTTAACGAAAAATTAGGCAGCGTTGATATTTTAATCAACGGTGCAGGTGGTAACCATCCAAGAGGTAACACAACAAACGAATACTATTCAAAAGAAGATGTTATGAATCCTGATATTATTTCTTTCTACGACTTAAGTCCTGAAAATATTCAGTTCGTATTCAATCTTAACTTTGTTGGTACATTAATACCTACACAGGTATTCTCAACTGATATGGTTGACAAAGAAGATGCATCTATCATAAATATTTCTTCAATGAGTGCTTACTCACCACTTACAAAGGTTTCTGCATACAGTGCTGCAAAGGCTGCTATCTCTAACTTTACACAGTGGTTAGCTACTCACTTCTCAACAACAAACATCAGAGTTAATGCTCTTGCTCCGGGCTTCTTTGTAACAGCTCAGAACAAAGACTTACTTAAAAATCCTGATGGCAGCTGGACTGCAAGAAGCCATAAGATTTTAGCAGGCACACCGATGAAGAGAATGGGCGAACCTGAAGAATTACTTGGCGGATTATTATTCTTACTTTGCAAGGAAGCTTCCGGATTTATCAACGGTATCATTCTTCCTATTGACGGCGGATTCAACGCTTACTGCGGAGTTTAATATTTACAAAAAAAGCTTGGGTAACCCCAAGCTTTTTTAATTATAAATTATACAGTGTCGATTATTTTTTAATGATTTTCTCTATTATTTCCAGGGTAATATTTTTTGCATCCGTCTCTTTTTCTACATTTATCGACAAATGGGCAGAGCTTTCATAAATGGGAGTTCTTCTTATAATAAGTTTTTTAAGTGCATCCCTGCCCTCTTTAAGCAAAGGACGGGAGGTATTATGTTTTATACGGTTATATATTACCTCTTCAGATGGGTTTATAAACACAATTATATTTTTCTCTTTATCAAGTAAAGTTAAATCGTTATATTCAGGAAGTCCTCCGCCGGTTGCAATTATCTTATTTTTACCTTTTATAGCCTCATAAAAGATTTCTCTTTCAATATCCCTGAATACCTTTTCTCCTTTGGTTTTAAATATATCATTAATACTCTTTTTTTCTCTTTTTACAATCAACGAGTCTATATCACATACTTTAATTCCCAGCAGGGAAGATATTTCCCGGGAAATTCTTGATTTACCGCATCCGGGTGGGCCAATTAAGATTATATTTTTATTAATTTCAAACGGCGGAATATATTCCCTTGCTTTATTTAAAATCTGTCTGAATTCTTTATTATCAAGGGTTATTCCGTTAAATATTTCCTGTGCTTTAACCGCCTGTTCAACAAGCATATTAAGACCGCCTATTCCCCTGTTGCCCATATATTCGGCAACTCTTAGGATAAGAGTTTTATAAGGATTATAAACTGTATCAAATACATAAGGAATATTTTTCAGAATTTCAAAAGGCAAGATGCACTTTAAATTATCAGGATACATTCCCACCGGAGTTCCCTGCATAAGAAGATAAATATCTTTAATTTCATCAAGGGTTACAAGCTTTACGGTTTTGCCTGTTTTATTATATATATATTTAATTACGGTTTTCGCTTTTTCGGGATTTCTTGCATAGATAAGGACCTCAGCGCCCTTAAGAGCCATTTCACAAGCCATCACTGAAGCTACTCCCCCTGCACCCGTTACAAGAACTCTTTTTCCTTTTACTGAAATACCATTTTTAACTAAAGTATCGTTAATTCCAAAAACATCGGTATTATACCCTTTTACAATACCATCTGATATTTTAACTGTATTACAGGAATTATAGAGTTGCACCTTTTCATCCGCTTCATCCAAAAAAGCTATAATATCCTTTTTATAGGGTATGGTTACATTGAAACCGTTTATATTTTTAAGCTCGGTTAAAAAGCTTCCTTTAAGGTCAGAGGTGGGCTTTAAGTCGTAGGTGGCATCAATATTTTTTATTTTAAATATTTCATTGTGAATAACAGCGGACATACTGTGTCCAAGAGGGTTTCCCGTAAGTGCATATTTTAACATAATAATATTTCCTTAGTAGTTTCCGAGAATTTTTATTTCATCAAACAAATAACTTATTTTTTCAAGATGTGCTTTTGTTTCGCCATCCATTAAAGAGCCTTCAATATCAACATAAAAGTTATATTCCCACACATTTGACTTTATGGGGCGGGATTCGATTTTAGTAAGATTAAAGGAATGATTTGAAAAGTCACCAAGCACCCGTGCAAGACTTCCTCTTTTATGAGGAAGAGTAAATACAAGGCTGATTTTTTGCGGACTGTCAAGAATTATTTTATCACGGCTGACCACAACAAATCTTGTTTTATTATCTTCAATATCAGAGATATTTTCCTTTAAAACCTTAAGGTTATAATACTCACTGTTTATTTTACTTGATATAACTGCTAATGTTGCATCCTCATAAACAGATGCCTCATAAGCACATACTGCAGTATTCACACCCTCAATGGTTTCAAAATTATGCTCTTTTAAAAACCCGGAGCATTGGCTTAATGCCTGGGGGTGGGATTTTACCCTTTCAATTTCCGAATAGGAACCCTTTCCGAGCAGACAATGGCGGATTTCAAGCTCTTCCTCCATTACGACGGTTAAGTTGTTTTCAAAAATCAGGTCATATACCTCGCTTACGCTTCCCGCAGAAAGATTTTCTACAGGTAAAACACCAACCGATACCTGCCCCTCTTTAACCTTTTCACAAACCTCGCGAAAGCTCTTAAAACCTATAAGCTCTTTACCTTCAAAAAGCTTATTTGCCATTTCGCTTCCGTAAGAGCCTTTTATTCCTTGATAGGCAACCTTTTTCACAGTTTTAAAAAAATCTTCCTTTTTTAAAAACTCAAAATCGGTATCAAGTTTATTTTTAGTATTTAACCTTTGCTCCTGATACTTACAGCTTATATCTATTAAATCTTTAAAAAATTCGCCGGTTTCATCTTTAAACTCCGATAAATCCGATGTTCTTTTCTCAATTATCTCTGCTTCTCTCTCATTGTTTTTCACAGGGAGGTTATTCTCTTTTTTATACTTATAAACTTCCTTAACAAGCTCCATTCGTTTTATAAAAAGCTCTTTTAACTGATTATCAACATTATCAATATTAACTCTGATTTCATTAAGATTCATATTTTCACCTGATTATAATATTTCATCTAAAATACCGATAGCCGTAATTCCCTCTATAACAGGTAATGCACGAAGGGCAATAATCGGGTCATGACGGCCTTTGATTTCCAAAATTTCTTCACAGCCTGTTTTTAAATTAACCGATTTCTGAGGAAGTGCTATTGACGGTGTTGGTTTAAAAGCAACACGGAAAATAATATTTTCACCGTTTGAAATTCCGCCCAATATTCCTCCGTTGTTATTGGTAAGAGTTCTTACCTTACCGTCTTTTATAGTATAACCGTCATTGGCTTGACTTCCTGACATTTGCGAAAAGTCAAAACCTATACCGAATTCCACACCTTTGACCCCGGGAATTCCGTATAAAAGGGTTGCAAGTTTACCCTCAAGTCCGTCAAATAACGGTCCGCCGAGTCCTGCCTTCATATTTATAATACCGCACTCCGTTACCGCACCGAGAGAATCCTTATTTGCCTTGGCATCGGTAATAAGCTTATAAAATTCCTCGGATATATCCTCTACTGAATTTCCGCCGTTCATAAGTTTATCTATTTCCTCTTCATTACATTCAAGAAGGCTTTTATCAGTTATATTTTTCACCTTTAAAAGATGAGAAACAACCTTTATATCTTCCTTTTCAAGAAGCTGTTTACAGATACTTCCGATAACAGTAAGAGGTGCTGTAAGTCTTCCCGAAAAATGACCGCCCCCTCTTACATCATTAAAGCCATTATATTTTATATAAGCTGTGTAGTCGCTATGAGAAGGTCGCGGAATATTCTCCATGCGGGAATAATCGGAGGAATGAGTATCAGAGTTTTTTATAATTACACATAAAGGTGCACCTGTTAAGATACCATCCTTTATTCCTGATACAATTTCATATTTATCCAATTCATTTCGGGGAGTGGATAAATCATCCTTTCCGGGTTTTCTTCTTAAAACATCCATATCTATTTTTTCAAAATCAAGCTTATGCCCTGCGGGAAGTCCTGTTATAACACCGCCGATGCAAGGGCCGTGAGATTCCCCGAAAATTGTAAGGGAAAGCTTTTTTAAAGTTATACTGCTCATAATGTTTCTCCTTTTCCGCCCAGTTTAAAATAATCATCAAAAAAATCAGGATAGGATTTGTCTACTGCTTTATAATTTTTAATTATGGTATTTTCAGCAAATGCTGCCATTACAGAAGATGCCATCACAATACGATGGTCATTAAAAGAATTTATAACAGCATCTTTCAGGATACAAGTGCCAAAAATTCTTATATAATCATCACCGTTTTCGCATTTCACACCAAAAGCGTTTAACATTGCCATTGTTGATTCTATACGGTCAGATTCTTTTAATCTTAATTTTTTAAGATTTAAAAGGTGGGTTTCACCTTTTGAAAAGGCACCCAAAACCGCCAATATAGGAACTAAATCGGGAATATCCGAAGCATCAATGGAAATTCCGTTTAAAACAGATTTTTCCACTCTTACATAATCCTTGCCTTTAGTTACTTTGCCACCCATTTTTTCAAGGATAGCAACTATTTCCTTATCCCCCTGAGATGAGGAAAAATTCATATCATTAAGAGTAACATCTCCCGAAATTACCCCAGCCGCCAGAAAAAAGGCAGCTTGTGACCAATCGTTTTCAACTGTATATTCATTTATATTACAGATACCTTTTTTTACTTTTACGGTATTATCCTTAAAAATCACGCGGCACCCGAAATCCTCAAGGACTTTTTTAGTAATATCAACATATCCTTTAGATTCCAAAGGGGTAGTTATATTTATTGTTATTTCTTCGTCCCTGATAAGTGCACAAAGCATCAGTCCTGTTATAAACTGAGAGCTTACATCTCCTTTTACATTAAAGGTATTTTCCTTAAAGCTTCCATTTACCGTAAGGGGAAGATAATCAGTCCCTTTTTCATATTCTATACCGTTTTTATTAAATATTTCAAGATAATCATCAAGAGGGCGGTTGGGCAATCTGCCCTCGCCTACAAAGGTAGTTTCATTTCCAAGCGCGGTAAATATGGGAATTAAAAACCTTAAGGTTGAACCGCTTTCCCCTGCGTTAAAGGTAAGTTTTTTATTTTTATGAAGAGAGCTTTTTTTAATTTCCACTATGTTGTTTTCATAAGAAAATTCAACTCCTAAAGCTTTAAGACCGTTTAAGGTTGCATATATATCCTTAGAGGGTGTAACATTTTTTACGGTTATATCCCTATCAGAAAGTGCCGCCGCAATAACAGCTCTGTGAGAGACGCTTTTAGAGGCACACACAGTAATTTCCCCGGACAGATTACTTTTATAAAGCTTTATATCACACATATTCTTCCTCCAGCGCCAAAAAGCTTATATTTTTAATAATTCCCTCACCCGCTTTTTCAACAATTACGATATTTAAGCTGTCTCCGTTTGCCTTTTTATCGTTTCCGGAAAGGCTTATAATTTCCTTTAAAGGAATTTTACAGTCTGTTTTAAGTCCGTATTTTACTAAAAGCTTTTCAATTAAGGTTAAAACATCTTTATCTTTCGTAATAAGCTTCATTCCATAAGCCACTGCCTGACCGTGTGTTATTCCTTTAAAGTTATAGTATTTTTCAATGGCGTGACCAAATGTATGCCCGAAATTAAGAAGCATTCTTTCATATTTTTCAAATTCATCCGCTTCCACTATTTCTTTTTTTACATTTATGGCTTTTAATATTATTTCTTCCTTATCATTATTAAAATCATCAGAGTTAAGCAGGAGTTCAGTAAGTTTTTCGTCTCTTATAAGACCTGCTTTTATAACTTCTGCCATACCGCTTGAAAGCTGAATTTTTGGAAGTGTATTTAAAAAAGATGTATCTGCTACTACAAGCTTTGGCTGTTTAAAAGCGCCTACAAGATTTTTACCGTATTGTAAATCTACACCTGTTTTACCGCCGATGGAGGAATCCACCATTGAAAGCAGAGTGGTCGGCATCTGAATATAATCAATACCTCTTAAGTAGGTGGCCGCAACAAATCCCGAAATATCACCTGTTACCCCTCCGCCGAATGCAAGTATAGTATCTTTTCTTGATACCTTTAATTCGGCAAGTCTTTCATAAATTTCCGATACGGTTTCTAAGGTTTTATATTCTTCACCTGAATTTATTACAATTGTCTCAAAGTCAACCGCTCCGTTTTTAAGAACACCTTTAAGAGCATCAAGATGAAGATTCTCAATGACGGTATCACATATTATAACAAGTCTTCCCGAAAAGCCAATTTCACCTAAAAAGTCGGGAAGTTTATTTAAAATTCCCTCCCCCAGCTTTATTTCATAGCTTGCGTGGGACAGGTTAATTTTTATAGTTTTCATCCTGCCACTCCTTTAATTTACTTGATTTTACAAGGGTTTCAAAAAGCTCATTATCTTCCTTTGAAACTGCTTCTTTAATTTTATTTAACATCTTAGTATATTCATCAATCTGCTCTGTCAGAACATCTTTATTTATTTTAAAAAGCTCCTCCCATAGAGTAGGATTTATTTTAGCAACTCTTGACATATCCTTAAAGCTTCCTGCATAGAAGCCGTCACACTTTTTAAAAGAATCCTGCAGTACATAGGCAACCGACAATATATGAGGAAGCTGGGAGGTAAAAGTTATCATTTTATCGTGATTTTCCGGAGTTGTTTCAACAATCTGTGAAAATCCCACCTTTTCTGCCAATATTCTTATTATATCAAGAGCTTCTCTATCTGTAAAGTCATTAACTGTAATTAAAAAGGAAGCATTTAAAAATAAATCACAATCGGCATTCTCTATCCCGCCAACTTCTTTACCTGCCATAGGGTGTGCACCGATAAAACGAAGGGTTTCCGGTATATTCTCTAAAATATATTGTTTTACACCGCAAAGGTCACAGATTATGGCGTTTTCTTTAAATTTATCCTTATTTTCATTTATAAATTCAATAGCTTTTTTAGGATAAAGACCAATAAATACTATATCGCACTCCCTTATTTTTTCACTGTCGGGCGAAAAGACTTCGTCTGCGAGTGCATTTTTTACCACATAGTCTCTTACCCTCTGACTTTTTTCAAAGGCATAAACGATATGAGAGGTATATTTCTTAAGAGCAAGTCCCATAGAGCCGCCTATAAGCCCATAGCCTATAACTCCTATTTTCATTAAATTCATATACTTTTACCTTCAATTTCTGCAATTTTACCGACTTTTTCCATTAAAGTTTTAAATTCTTCAACAGTTAAAGACTGAGGTCCGTCACAAAGAGCTTTTTTAGGGTCATTATGGACTTCAATAATAAGTCCGTTTGCCCCTGCGGCAACAGCCGCCTTAGCCATAGGCTCTACCATCCACGCCATTCCGGTTGCATGAGACGGGTCAATGATTATAGGTAGATGACTGAGTCTTTTAAGTGCCGGAATTGCACTTAAATCAAGAGTATTTCTTGTAAAGCTTTCAAAGGTTCTTATTCCCCTTTCACAAAGAATAACCTTATCATTTCCCTCGCTCATTACATACTCTGCTGCCATTAAAAGTTCTTCAATAGTATTTGAAAGTCCTCTTTTTATAAGCACGGGTTTGTTAATTTTACCAACCTGTTTTAAAAGCTCAAAATTCTGCATATTTCTGGCACCGATTTGCAAAACATCTACAAATTCCACAAATTCATCAAGATGGGAAGAGCTCATAATTTCAGACACAATGGGAAGACCTGTTTCCATTTTCGCTTCATATAAAAGCTTTAGTCCGTCAAGCCCCATTCCCTGAAAGGCATAAGGTGAGGTTCTTGGCTTATATGCCCCTCCTCTTAAGAATTTTGCACCACATTCTTTAACACCCTTGGCAATTTCTATTACCTGTTCCTTACTTTCAACCGAACAGGGTCCTGCAATTACAGATAAGGTTTTATCACCGCCTATAATTTCCCCGGCAACCTTTATAACAGTATCATCAGGCTTAAAACGGCGGTTTGCCTTTTTATAAGGCTCGGAAATTTTTATAACCTGCTCAATAAACGAGTATTTCCCCGTAATGTAATCAATATTTATTGAGGATACATCACCTAAAAGAGCGATAACATTTTTGTGGGCACCGTAATTAATCTGTATTTCAAGACCAAGGGATTCAAGGTCGGATTTGATTTTTGCAATGTCCGAAGTTTTAATGTCTGTTTTTGTTGTTAATACCATTTTAATTCCTCCTTAAATAAAAAAGCAACTCATATATTCATGAGTTGCTTATAATGTTGCAATATTAATTTAAGAAAATTACACAATCTCACAAATATATTTATTTTGCATACAACCGAAAAAAGCTACAAACCCAAAAAAGTAAGCAGCAAAATAGCTATAATAAAAGTTGTTTGCAAAAAGCTTATTCATTTTCTTGTGTCCTTCCTCTAATTTTATATCATTATATTCCTCTTTTTTTAATATGTCAAGAAGATTTTTGAATTTTTATTCAGTTTTTATTATTTTTGACAGCACTGAATATAAAAGCCCTGAAAAAACACCGTTGGCAACAGTTTTTATAAGGTTAAATGGCAAGATTACAGGAACGAGCATTTGTAAAACCACCTCGGTAGGTGTTCCCAAAAATATTGGCGTAAACCACACATTCCATAAAAGCATTATAAGTGTTGATACCAACGCACCGAATATAAGAGCAATTATCATTCCTTTTGTATTTCTTGATTTTTTATATATAAAGCCTGAAAAAACAACATAAAATCCCGTAGCAAGAATATGCATAATTATACCGATTATACCGCTTCCTGCACTTACGGTAAGCCCCTGTACCAAAGATACTGTAACGGTTACTATAAGACCTGCCGAGGGACCGTACATAAGAGTAGTAATAAGAATAGGCACATCTGCAGGGTCGTATTCCAGAAAGGGTGCTCCGGGCCAGGGAATTCTTATAAGCATTACAAGAATAACCGACAGAGCAGAAAGCATTGCAAGTGTTACCATTTTTTTAGTATTCATATTTTACCTCCAATAAAAAAACTCTGCAAAAAATATGCAGAGAGTAAAAAACTTATATAATCGTTTTATTCATCCGGACTTTACCGTCGGTTTCGGAATTTCACCGAATCAATCGCAAAGCGACTCATGGACTATAACCACCGGTGAGGAATTACACCTCGCCTCTAAAACATATTTTTTATTATTATATGATTATTTTTAAGTTATGTCAATAAGGACTTGCAAGTTTTTAATATTTTTTTCATAAATAGGTTAAGAGGGGGTATTAATAATGCTTGATTTACTATCAAGACTTTTCGCCGATTTTTTTGTGTTTATCGGTTATTTAACCAATCTTAATTCCTTTCCCAAACCTCTTTCAAAAAAGGAGGAAGAGGCACTTATCGCAAGGCTTCGGGAGGGTGATGAGGACGCAAGAAATACGCTTATTGAAAGGAACCTGAGGTTAGTGGCATTTGTTGCAAAAAAATACTATCAGTCCGGTAAGGATTATGAAGACCTTATTTCCATTGGTACCATAGGTCTTATCAAGGCAATAAACAAATTCGATGAGAGCAAGGGGATACGCTTTGCTACCTATGCGGTAAGATGCATACATAATGAGATACTTATGTGTCTTCGAAGTGAGAAGAAACTTGTAAACGAAGTTTCGATGAACGAGCCAATCGGTTTTGATTATGAGGGGAACGAGATAAATCTTATGGATATACTCTGTGATGAGGATGAATCGGTTTTTAATGAGGTTAATTTAAAACTTGATACCAAAAAGCTTTACGAGGGAGTTGAGTCAGTTTTAGATGACAGAGAAAGAGAGATTATTATTTTAAGATACGGGCTTTACGGAAAAAAGGCATTGGCACAAAGAACTATTGCAAAGGCACTTGGAATTTCACGCTCTTATGTATCAAGAATTGAGAAAAAAGCCATTGAAAAGCTGGAGGAGTTTTTCGGTAATTGATTTTTTTTGCTCTTTAATGTATAATGGATAAAGAGGTGAATAAAATGGATTTTAAAGGGATTTTTTACAAACAGCTATCCGTTGATTACAATTTATCAGTTGATGATATTCTGTCTTATAAAAATATGTACACATTAAATAAAAGATTAAAGGGAAGAAGCCGTTATGAATGGGACGATACGGCACTTTTAAAAATATGCGCGGTAAATAACAAATTTATAATGTGTTCTTACAATGAAGAACTTCTCGAAAGACTGAAAAAAACATTTGATTATATTAATCCCGGCTTTATAGGAAGCTACCATTTTCTTGAAGCTTTAAGTAATATTTTAAAGGACTATAACGAAAAAATCTGTGATATTCACCACTACTATATTCCCTTTGAGGAAAGGGATATTCCAACCGATTTAGAGATAAGATTTTTTGAAAAAGAGGATTTATATCAGTTTAAAAGGGACGAAAGATTTAAAAACGCTCTGGAATTTTCTTTAAGCCGTCCCGATATGCTGGGAGTGGGACTTTATAAGAATAATGAAATAGCAGCCCTTGCTGCCGCAAGTGAAGATTCGGATACCATGTGGCAAATCGGAATAAATGTTAATCCCGCTTTCAGAAATATGGGGGCAGGTGCCGCTTCGGTAAACATACTTAAAAACGAAATTATAAAAAGAGGAATTCTTCCCTTCTACGGAACGGTTGAATCTCACATAGCATCTTCAAATATTGCACTTAAATGCGGTTTCAAGCCGTTTTTCTGGAGACTTTATACTAATAAAAAGGGGCTGTAATTTTTTACAGCCCCTTTTTATTAATTCATAATAATATGGCATACCGAGTTGACACGCCATACAATATATCATCATTTTTAATTTGTCATTTTATTATATTGGATATTTATCTTTGCTTTTCCATTTTCAAACACAACGGAATATTCCACCGGAAAGCCCTCTTTTTCCCATTTTTCCTCATATTTTCCCCCGTCTTTGCACTTTGAAAAATCATCAATGGAGTTTATTCTTTTTGTAATATCGGGGTCAATGGAAACACTGCCGTATATTGCACAGAAGATATTATAAAGGCCTCTTAAATAGCTTACTATTTCTTCGTTATTTTTCTTTTCGGTTTCAAATCCGCATATTTTTATAAAGCCTTCCTCATTGGTTACAAAGTATGGAGTAAATTCCATAATTTTTTTATCAGAATAATAGCGGTTTGTTTCCTCGCTGAAAGTTAAATTTCCTGTTTTATCCGATACCTCGCTTATATTTTTACCTATAAGCTGAGCATAAGGCATAGAAATAACCGAGCTGTAACTTTCTTTTATGTTATCAAGGTCAGGAAGCTTCGCGGAGCAGCCTGTAAGCAGTGTCAATACAAGTATAAGTAATACTGCCAATCTTTTCATTTAAATATTCTCCTTACCTAATAGTTTTGAGTAAATTTTAATAAGATAGCTAAGTACAAAGCTCTGAAGCACCGTCATAATTATTTCCTCGGTAAGTCTCGGAATAAAAACAAGCAGGAAGCCAAGCTTTGCCAGAGACGGATAGTAAAACATAAGTATAAAGGTATTAATTGTGGTTATCAGAATATTAGGGATAATTAAGGTTAAAAGAAGCTTTATAAAATCTTCATTGTATCTTTCTTTTAAAATCAAATGGGATATGCGGTCAATTAAAAGCACACCGAAAAACAAAAATCCTGCCGCTTCAAACCATATAGTAAAGTAAACTGTTCTTTTACCTAAAGATAAAAGAAACTGTGAATAGGTAAGCCCTTCATAAAAATGAATAAGTATATGGTTTACCGCACCGAAAAGTATGGAAAGAAGAGCTGCAATTTTAAATATATCCTTTACCGTTACCGAATTGATTTTCTTAAAAAACTTCCATAAAAACCCGATAAGCAATCCCCCTAAAACTGCAGTCAGGGTAAGAGGAAACATATAGGGCCCCATTGGTTTTACTATAAAACCTAAAAAGTCGCACACTCCCCCTGCTAACGCTCCGTATAAGGGTCCG
Organism: Clostridia bacterium; assembly: GCA_045658425.1. Classification (GTDB taxonomy): domain Bacteria; phylum Bacillota; class Clostridia; order UMGS1840; family HGM11507; genus SIG450. The sequence continues at coordinate 24,817 of JAZOVB010000122.1, forward strand.
AAAATAAGGGCAGGTAGCTTGACAAAAAATGTGGTAAGTCCAAGCTTTAACCCCGATTCTCCTCCCATTGGCACATAGTAGTTAAAATTACTTAAAACTACCACGATAGCAATAATTAAGGATGTGTGAATAAATTTTCTCAGTTCGTTTTTTTTGTTCATAACAAATTCCCCTTTCTTTTTTACAGGGACTGAAAATATAAATAAATCATATTAACAGCGGATGAAATATTATATCGCGAGTATTCTCTTCGTCCGGAAACTCTACTCCCTAAACCCTCTTAAAGGGTATCCAAATCAGCCTCAAAACCTTCAAAAATCAGCTTTTTCTTCGTTGTCGCTTTCAATATACCTTACTTAACGCATAATATCTGCTCTGCATTTTTTTATTTTTTTCTTCTCTTTGGCTGAGAAGGATTTTTAACCTGTTTGCCAGACCTGACTGTTCTTTCTTTTTTCTTCTTATCCGAAACCTCAAAGGTGATTTTTCTTTTTTTATAGTAGGTACCGTTTAAAGTTTCCGTAACAATTTCACTTGCTTCCTTTTCCATATCTACAAAGGAGAATTTTTCGCCTATGTCAATCTTCCCTATCTGCTCAAAGGAAACTCCGCCGCTTTTTAAAAGGTCAATCATATTATTTGTGCCCATTTTATCCATTCTGCCGATATTCACGAACATTCTGACAAAATCTTCAGGCTCTTTTTTTGCCTCTTGGCTTTTTTCCCCCTCATTAATAAGCTTTAAGAGGGCTGCGGCAATATGGGATGAGGGTATTCCCTCAAACTGAGAGTCCACATAATCATGATAGTCGCTTACATCATCATTATCTAAAATTCTTAAAACACTGTCTCTTATTCCCTCAAGGTTAATCTTTTTAACCTCTTTTAATGAGGGCAAGGTGCCAAGAACAATTTCTGATTTGGTATATTTCATAAGCTCTTTTAATTTCTTTACATCTCTTCCCGAGGCAAAGGTATAGGAAACACCTTCATTTCCTGCACGACCCGTTCTTCCGATACGATGCACATAGTATTCAAAATCATCAGGGATTTCGTAATTAAATACCGCATCAATCCCATCAACATCTATTCCTCTTGCCGCTACATCGGTTGCAACCAAAATTCCTGCAAGACCTTTTTTAAATCTTGACATTACACGGTCTCTTTGCATCTGCTTCATATCACCATGCAGAGCTTCTGCAGGATATCTTTTCTGTCTTAGCTCAGCACAGATTTCGTCAACTTTTTTCTTGGTATTGCAAAATACCATACACAGCTTATATTTATTTGCATCAATAAGTCTTCCTATTGCATCGGTACGATTAGCAAGTTTGATTTCAAGGTAATACTGCTTTATGGTTGAAACAGTAAGCTCTTTTCCGGTTACCTTTATATGCACAGGATTTTCTTTTTGATATTCATTTGCAATATCTATTATTTCCTGAGGCATTGTTGCGGAGAAAAGAACAGTCTGCCTTTCACAAGGCGCATTTTTTAGTATTATATCAAGGTCCTCACGAAAACCCATATTAAGCATTTCGTCCGCTTCGTCCAAAACCAGCATTTTAAGGTCTTTAAGCTTGATGGTTTTTCTCTTTAAGTGGTCAATGAGTCTTCCGGGGGTTGCAACAATTACCTGGGGTCTTTTCTTAAGCAGTATAATTTGTTTATCAATAGGCTGACCGCCATATACAGGAACAATATTTATTCCCTTTTTATATCGGGAAAGTTTTGCAAGTTCCTCCGATGTCTGGATTACAAGCTCTCTTGTAGGGCATAAAACCACTGCACTGAGCCGTTTATCCTGAGGGTCAGTATTTTCAATCATGGGAATACCAAAGGCACAGGTTTTGCCGGTTCCCGTAGGCGCCTGAACAATTACATCATTCCCCTCAAGCACCGGAAAAATCGCATCTTTCTGAACAGGGGTAAGTTCGGTAAAGCCCATTTTTGAAATAGCTTCATTAAGTTCATTTGAAAGTTTAAGTTCAGTAATTTCCATATTATTTCGGTAATTTAATCTCCTTATTATTTTTGGATTCCTTATAAAGAATAATTTTTTTGCCGATTACTCCCACCGGCTCTGCACCTGTTCTTTCCACAAGCTCGTCACAAACATCACGAGGAATTCTCAGGCTGTTTTCAAGTACATTGATTTTTATTATTTCATTTGCTTCAAGTCCCTCTAAAAGCATCTTTATCTGATTTTCACTTATTTCCCCTTTACCAATCTGATAACGGGCGGGAATATTATTTGCAAGGCTTCTTAAATAAGCTCTTTGTCTGCTGTTTATCATAATAATCTACCTCTTCATTTTATTTCATATCAGTATAACATATTTTACTAAAATCCGTCAACATAAAAGTTACATAAAGAAAATATAAATAGTATTGAAAGGATGAATGCCATGAAAACCCTATACCCGGGCGATAAGGATTATCGCGTATATCTTATTAAACTTGCACTTACCAGAGCCCTTGACTGCAACCCTGATTTTACAGATATTTATGATGAAAGCTTTCGTAACTGTGTTGTAAGATTTCAGGAGGCAAAGGGACTTAAGCCAGACGGAATCATAGGTCCTATAACCTTTTACAATGCCTTACCCTATCTTTACGGTTTTACGCTTTATCGGGTTGCCGAGGGAGACAATTATTCCAAATTAGCTTCAGATTACCGGACTACCATAGAAGCATTAAGACTTGCAAACCCCGATATTTCTCCTGATAATCTTCCCATTGGAACAAGACTGGTTATTCCTTATGATTTCCCTCTCGTAACTGATAAAATCCCTTATTCCTATGAGCTTTGCCAGTATATTTTATATGGACTTGTGGCAAGATACCCGTTTTTAGATGTGGAAAGAGCGGGAAGCTCAGTTATGGGAAAAAGCCTTTACGCTGTTAAAATAGGCAGAGGCAGAAGAGAATATTTTTATAACGCTTCCCATCACGCAAATGAATGGATTACCACTCCCCTTTTACTTAAATTCTTGGAAGAATATGCCAAAGCTTATGTGAACGGAAAGGATATAGGCGGTTACGGTGCAAGGTTATTATATAACACCGCATCCTTATATATTATGCCTCTTGTCAATCCTGACGGAGTGGATCTGGTTACAGGTGCAATTGATAAAGAGGATGAATACTACTTAAGAGCAGTTGAAATTTCAAAAAAATATCCGTCAATTCCCTTTCCCAATGGCTGGAAAGCAAATATTTCCGGCTTTGATTTAAATCTTAACTATCCTGCTTTATGGGAGGAGGCCAAAAAAATAAAGGAAGGACTTGGCTTTACCTCCCCAGCCCCCAGAGATTTTGTAGGCTTTTCTCCCCTTGATGCACCCGAGAGCCGTGCAGTTTATGATTTTACATTAAGAAAGAATTTTCTTCTTACACTTTCCTATCACACTCAGGGAGAGGTTATATACTGGAAATTTCTTGATTACGAGCCTGAAAGGGCTTTGGAAATCGCAAATGAGTTTGCAAGGCTCAGCGGTTATCAGGTGGCAGAAGTACCGAGAGTATCGGGATATGCAGGTTATAAGGATTGGTTTATTTTAAACTATAATCTTCCCGGTTATACAATTGAGGTGGGAAGAGGAATTAACCCTCTGCCCATTTCGGATCTAAATTCTATCTATGAAAAAAACGAGGGAATTCTGACTTACCCATTGGGAAACATGGAATAAGGGAAGTTTAATACGATGTTGTGTTTCAGGGACACAAACACAAAAAAAGCAAGTCAAAGACTTGCTTTTTTGATGGTGGGAGAGGGTGGATTCGAACCACCGAAGTCACTGACAACAGATTTACAGTCTGCCCCCTTTGGCCACTCGGGAACTCTCCCTGGAGCTGGTGATGGGACTCGAACCCGCGACCTGCTGATTACAAATCAGCTGCTCTACCAATTGAGCTACACCAGCAAATATTCAGTAATAACATAATAATTATATAACATTACTACCGATTTGTCAATACCTTTTTTTAAAAAAGGTGGTCGAGGCGATAGGACTTGAACCTGCGGCATCTTGGTCCCAAACCAAGCACTCTACCAAACTGAGCTACGCCTCGGAGCAACGCGTTTTTAGCCAACGCAAGTTATATTATACACATCCAAAAGGCGTTTGTCAAGATAAATTTTTATTTTTTTATTAAAATCTTTTGATACCTATCCGTCCAACTGGTTTTTAAATTGTAAATTTTTGATATAATTTCGTTAAAAGCCTTGGAAATACTATACAAGTTTCCCCTCTCTCAAAGAAATAATTTTCGAAAAATGTCTGTTATATTCAGGATTATGAGTTACCATAAGAACGGTTACTCCGGATTTGTTTATTTCTTTAATTATATCTATTACCGTATTGGCAGAGGTAGTATCAAGGTTACCGGTAGGTTCATCGGCGATTATTATCCGGGGGTTATTTACCATTGCTCTTGCTATTGCAACTCTTTGCATCTGCCCTCCCGACATTTCAGTGGGCCTATGGTAAATACGCGAGGAAAGTCCCACTCTGTCCAAAGCTTCCCTGCCAAGCTCTTCTCTTTTTTTATATCTTATTTTTGAATATGCCAAAGGAAGCATTACATTTTCTATAGCGGTCAGTTCATTTATTAAATTAAAGGACTGGAAAACAAAGCCCAGGGTTTTATTTCTGAATTCACTCATTTGACGGTCGTTGAAACCGGAAATATTATTGCCGTCTATTATTACATCCCCCTCGGTTGGAAGAAGCAATCCGGCTATTATATTTGAAAGAGTTGTTTTTCCGCTTCCCGATTGCCCTGTTATACCTACAAATTCACCTTTTTCAATTTTTAAGTTTATATTATCCAGCACTCTGACTGTATTTTTTCCCATAGTATATTTTTTTGAAACGCCTTTTAATTCAATCATTTTCTGTTCCCCTTGAAAGTTTTTGATATTTTTTTAACAAAAACTATTGACTTTATTAAATAATTTAATTATAATATTTGTGATGTTTGTTAAAAATATAACAAACCTTATAAATTCAATTAATGCCACATTGAATTTATTTAACTTACTCCTTTAAATAGACTTATGCATATCAGAGTATAAGTCAGTTTTATTCTTTTCCCCAAGAAGAATGGAACGCGAAATCTACAAGAACATATCTTGTAGATTTTTTCGTTTTCCAAAGAAATACTGCTTCCTTTTATAGCATTTCCCGAAATGTTAAAAGAATGTTAATAATTTTAAAAAAACTTGAAAAATAATATATAATAGTATAAAATGTTAAAAGCAATAGTTTAAGGAGTTTTATATATATGTTATGTTGTAAATGTAAAAAAAATATGGCTGTTGTTTTCATTAATAAATTTGAAAACGGCAAACAGGTAAATGAGGGCTACTGTCTTGCCTGTGCTAAAGATATGGGTATTCAACCTTTGGAGCAGATGATGAATCAGCTTGGAATAACCGATGAGGATTTAGAAGGATTAAATTCAGAAATGGGTGATTTTCTGTCAGGCTTCGGCGGAGAAGGTTCATTGGCATTCCCCCCCGACCCCGGAAAAGATAAAGGTAATCCAAAAAAGAATTCCGCAAAAAAGGGTGATTCGAAAAGCATTCTTGAAGCCTACGGTACAAATCTTACCGAAAGAGCAAGAAACGGTCAGCTTGATATAGTTGTAGGAAGAAAAAAGGAAATAGAGCGAGTTCTTCATATATTAAACAGAAAAACAAAGAACAATCCTGTGCTGTTAGGTGAGCCGGGAGTTGGTAAAACCGCTGTTGCAGAGGGTGTTGCCCAGAATATTGTAAAAGGGCTTGTACCCGAAAAGCTTCTCGGTTTTGAGGTTTATCTTGTTGATTTTACCGCTCTTTTGGCAGGTACTCAGTTCAGAGGTCAATTTGAGGGAAGACTGAAAAAACTCATTGACGAGGTTAAAGAAAGAAAAAATATAATTCTTGTTATTGACGAGCTTCATAATATTGTTGCAGCAGGAGATGCTGACGGAGCTATGAATGCGGCTAACATCTTAAAACCTGCTCTTGCCAAAGGCGATATTCGTGTTATCGGTGCTACCACTTTTACCGAATACAGAAAGCATATTGAAAAGGATTCTGCTTTAGAGAGACGTTTTGCCCCTGTTAACATTGACGAACCCTCCGAAGAGGCTACTTTTGAAATATTAAAGGGACTTAAACCTTTCTATGAAGCTTATCATAGAATTACACTTTCAGATGAGGTTTTAAAAACTGCTGTTTCATTATCAAAAAGATATATTCCCGAAAGATTTTTACCCGACAAAGCTATTGATTTAATAGACGAATGCGGTTCTAAGAAAAATCTTGAAAACAAAAAGCTGTCTGAGCTAACAAGGTTGAACAAAGAGCTTCTTTCGGTTATTGAAAAAAGAGAGGCTGCTCAGAATACAGAAGAAAATCAGGAGCCTGATTACGAAAAAATCTCCAATTTCAAAATGGAGGAATTAAAATTAAATGACAGAATAAGAGAACTTGAAGAAAGCGGAGTAGATCTTCCCGTTACCGTTTCAGATATAGTTTCGGTAGTTGAAAGACTTTCGGGAGTTCCCATAACCGAGCTTAAGGAAAATGATATTAAGCTTCTTAAAAATCTTAAAGACAGAATGGAAACAAGAATTGTAGGCCAGGATGAGGCGCTTGATACCGTTTGTGCAGTTATAAGAAGAAACAGAGCCGGACTTATAAAGAAGAAAAAGCCATCATCATTTATATTTGTAGGTCCAACAGGTGTTGGTAAGACCGAGCTTGTAAAAACTCTTGCAAAGGAAATTTTAGGCACAGAGGAAGCTATAATCCGCTTCGATATGTCTGAATATATGGAAAAACACACTGTTTCAAAGCTTATCGGCTCTCCTCCGGGATATGTTGGATATGATGACGCAGGGTTGCTCACCGAAAAGGTAAGAAGAAATCCTTATTCAATTATTCTCCTTGATGAAATTGAAAAGGCTCATTCTGATGTATTCAACATTCTTCTTCAGGTACTTGATGACGGTAAGCTGACCGACAGTCATGGTAAAACCGTTCACTTTGAAAACACAATTATAATTATGACTTCAAATGCAGGGTCTGATTACCGTAATAATGGTTACGGCTTTATCGAAAATGAAAAAGTTTCTTCAAAGGATAAGGTGCTTGGTGCGCTTAAAGAATATTTCCGTCCCGAATTCTTAAACAGAATTGACGAAACAGTTGTTTTCAATCATCTGTCCAGAGAAAATATCAAGGGGATTATTGATATTCTTATATCCGACCTTCAGAAGGACCTTGATGATAAGGAAATCAAGATTTCTTTAACAGAAGAAGCAAAAGATTATCTTGTCAACAAGGGATATGATAAAAAATTCGGCGCCCGTCCATTAAAGAGACTGATTCAAAAAGAAATAGAATCCGAACTTGCCGATATGTATATAAATGAAGAAATTGCTTACGGCAACAGTATTACTGTTGACTGTAAAGAAAATAAGCTAATATTTATTAAATAATAAGGGGGCAGATAATATCTGTCCCTACGGTTTTAATCATTTGTAAATTCAATATACCCTTAAATTTGAAAACAGCAGATGCCGTATGGGCACCTGCTGTTCATTTATTTATAAGTTTCAAAGGTTTTTTCAAGCATTGTGTCATAATTAAATCTGCCGAGAATTGCTTTTTTGGCATTTTCACTCATTCTTAAATATGTTTCCCTGTCATTCATAAGAGTGTTAATGGCATTTGCAAAGCCATCGGTATCTAAATATTCTACAATCAGTCCGCAATCGGTTTCATCATTTACTATATCAGAATTTCCACCCACATTGGTTGCAACCAGAGGAAGCTTTTTTGATAGAGCTTCAAGCATTGCAAATGACAAAGCTTCAAGACAGCTTGCTGAATTAACAAAAAGGTCACAGCCTGATAAGATATTGTCAGTATCCTTTCTGAAACCTAACTGATAAATAGTATCGGTTAATCCCTCAAGCCGTATTTTATCGGTTATCTCATCCCAAAGCTCTCCGTCACCGACTATAAGCAGTTTAAAAGGCTTTTGTGCCGTTTCTTTAAGTTTTTTTATGGAATCCACTAAAAACGGAAGACCTTTGGCAAAATGGTATCTTGCAAGGGTTACAATTAAAAAGTCATCCCCGATTCCCAGTTCTTCTCTTATTGTAGAGTTTTTTTCTTCTTCGTTAAAGGTCATTGCATTAAAGATAACCTCAATTTTATCCTTTTTAACGCCGTTGCCGATAAGCAGGTCTTTGCCGTGATTACATACTGAAATAATCTTATGATTTTCAGGTGTCATAAAGGAGTTTGTTATTTTCCATATAAAGTTGGTTTTTATAGTAAGGTGAGAGGTGAAAACAACCTTTACTCTTTTATAATAACGCTTTGCAAGAAGAGCTATATAATTTTCTCTTGGATATTGAGCGTGAACAACATCTATCTCATTTTCCTCAAGATATTTTGCAAGTTTTTTTGCAGCCTTTATATCAAAGGGATGCTTCATTTCAAACTGAAAACATGGTATTCCCAGCTCCTCCATCTGAGTAAGCAAAAGCCCCGGCTCGTTATAGGCAAAAAAACATTCGCATTTCACCTTATCATAAGCCTTGACAAGATTAAGCACATATTTTTCAGTACCTGCCTTCCCTGCGTGATTTATAAGATATAATACCTTCATATAACTATTCTCCTTTCACTTAGCCATAATCAACAGTATCCGAACCCGTTTTTCTATATATTTTTAGTGCCAAATGTTCTAAAAAGCCTTGACAATATCGCATATTGCCTGCATTTTTTTAAACATTTTTCATCAAAAAATATTATAGATAAATCAATGACTTTAAGTTATAA
>JAZOVB010000123.1:0-1128 GCA_045658425.1 Clostridia bacterium
ATCAATTTAGGCTTTTCGGGAAGCGCCAAGGCAGAGGATGAGATTATTGACTATATCAAAAAGCTTGACATGTCAGTTTTCGTGTATGACTATGACCATAATTCACCCTCCCTTTCTCATCTTGAGGCTACCCATGAAAAAATGTTTCTTAAAATAAGAGAGGCTAATCCCGAATTACCCGTTGTTATTATGCCAAGACCGAGATTTTACCATATAAGTGAAGAGGTAAAAAGGCATGAAATCGTTAAAGCAACCTATGAGAACGCGCTGAAACGCGGTGACAAGAATGTATATTTTATAGACCATAAGGAGCTTACTAAGCTATGCCTTGAAGACGGGCTGGTGGATGCTAATCATCCCACCGATTTCGGCTTTGCCTCAATGGCGGCAGCCGTAACCGATGTGCTCTGTAAAATAATTTGAATAAACGGAGTGAAAAAAACTTGAAGATTCTGAAGATTATAGGCTGTTTTGTGCTTATTGTGGTTATTTTTATTCTTGCAATAGATTTTTATCTTATAAAGCTTTATAAGGATCCCGTTCTTTCCACTCTTCCCGACTATTCGGACAAGGTCTTTTATGAAGGCGGAAGCGGACGGGGCTTTACCGATTACGGAAAATATTTTTATAATGAGAAAATTGATTTTAAAGATAACAAATATTTTAAAAGGGTAACCGAAGAGGATATTTTGTCCTTAAAGGAATATGAAAAGGTTTACCGTGAGTTTGCAAATAAGGAATATTTTAAAGAGGATTATGATTTTTCCGTCCATCTTGCAGATACTGAGGATTATATCTACATAGCAAATAAGGATAATAAGGAATCCTACGGTATTTATAAAAATGTTCTTGATGCCTTTGATATTTATTATTTTGATGTTCAGTCGGGAATTTTATATTTTATGCACAGTAATATTTAGAGGAATAAGCTATGGTAGTAATGATAATTGCCTTTATTCTTGCGGTTATAACCTCATTTATAATACCGCCGGATAAAAGCTATATTACATATTTTGATTTTAAAACCCTTGCATGTCTTTTCTCGGTGCTTGCGGTGGTATGTGCCTTAAGGGAAATAAAGTTTTTCTATATACTTGCAAGGAAAACAATAAGAACCTTTAAAAATCT